>NZ_JBLWEP010000049.1:0-13850 GCF_048287355.1 Candidatus Electronema sp. TJ | reverse complement strand
TGCCTGAACAGGTTGTTCAGCATGTCTTGGCTGTAGATTTTCGGCAGCTCCGCCCGGAGACGGTGCTCTTTTCCAACATAGGAACCAAACCATCACTGCTTCTTAAGTACCACCCCACAATGCACAGGCTTCTTCATCTGCTCTGATGCTGTCAAGAATCAGAGTCCAGCCTGCCTCTTGTCCAGCAGCTTTTTCAGCTTCCGCTTGTACATGTCCTGCTTGAGCCTGCTGATGCGGTCAATAAACAAAACGCCGCGCAGGTGATCCACCTCGTGCTGGATGATACGGGCGAAGCGGTCTTCGGCGACGAAATCTAGCGGCCTGCCCTCAACATCCTGGGCTGTGACGCGGATTTTCTTGAAGCGCTCGACCTTCGCGTCGTACTCCAGCACGCTCAGGCAACCTTCTTTGCCGCTTTCGCAGCCCTCGCCTTCGGAAAGCACCGGATTGACCAGCACAATGTGCTGCCGCTCCTCCTCGCTGGCTGAGATGTCCACCACCGCGATCTGTCGGGCCACGCCGATCTGATTGCCGGCCAGCCCCACGCCTTCAGACGCGTACATGGTCTCGGCCATGTCTTGGGCCAGCTGTTGCAGCTCGGCGTTGAATTCAGTGATTGCCGCCGCCTGCTCGCGCAGCACGGGATGGGGATGGGTGACGATCTTTCTCAGAGCCATGCTTGCTTAATAAAATATTGGATGTTCAGGGGGGGCAAGGTTGCCGAGCAGATGCTGCGCCAGCGCGGCTGCGGCGACGGCTGCGGTTTCCGCCCGCAGCACGCGCGGGCCGAGCGAGACGATGCGGAAGCCGCCGCTTCTCGCCTGCCCGACTTCCTCTGGATGAAAGCCGCCTTCCGGGCCGATCAGCAGGATCAGCGGCTGGCCAGGCTGCACACCGGCGGCGGCAAAGGAGCATGCTGTCTCATTCTCCCACGGCATGATTTTGCAGCTCTCGGCCGGGAAATCCAGCCCGTGCAGCGGCTGCGGCGGGCTGATCTCCATCAGCCGCAGCCGTCCGCACTGCTTGCAGGCTTCGAGCATGATCCGCCGCCAGCGGTCGAGCAGCTGGCTGTCGCGGCCCTGCGGCTCGCAGTAGCGGGTGATGACCGGGACAAAGCGGCTCACGCCCAGCTCCGCAGCCTTCTGGACAACCGTGTCCATCTTCTTGCCTTTGAGCATGGCCATGACCAAGGTCAGAGGGCTGCGACATTCCGGCTCGGTGCGGCGGCTGCGGATGCGGAAGGAGACGCTCTCCGCGCTGATCCGCTCAATCTCGCCAGTCAGCGCACCGCCTGCGCCGTCGAGCAGCTCGGCGGTGTCGCCGGGCCTCATCCGCAGCACCGTTCTGAGATGGTGCGCCTCCGCGCCGCTGATGGCAACGCAACCAGCGGCCTCATGGGCAGGATCGTAGAAAAAGCGTCGCATGAAAAGATGACTTGGCGTTCGGACAGAGTGCCGCCCTACTTTATGTCCGCAGCAGCCCTTCTGTCAAGCCTGAAAGGGAAAATGCGGCAGGGGCAGGGTTTCACAGCAGTCGCGGCCCCAGGCGCGAAGCTGGTTGCGGGCCGGAAATATCCGGTCGCGGCTGGTGACGATCCGGCGGCTGTAGATGTCCGGCGGAGGAGGGCAGCTATGGCAGAGATCGCGCAGGCAGCGCAGCTCCTCGCGCAGCTCCTGCCAAGGCCGCTGCTGCGGCCTGCGGACAAGGAAACGTTCCGCCTCTTCGCTGCTGCTGAACATGGAGCGGTAGAAGTTCTCCAGCACCAGCGGCGAAAACTCATCCAGCATTTTCTCGAAGCTCTCGGTCGGAATGCCGCGCTGCTCATCTATCGGCCTGAGCGTGCCGCCGACTGCTGTTGCCGTGCTGAACCGCAGCGCGGCAAAGCACGGCCTGTGCTCGGCCAGCCACGCCGCCGCCCATACGCCCATTGACCAAGCCAGCAGATGCAGGGGCTTCTCCTGCGGCAGCTCGGCAAGAAAGCTGTCATCCATGCTGCGGTAATCATAAAGCATCAGGACATCCGCGCAACCGAAATCCGCATCCTGAAACGGCTCCGGCCCCATGCCCCAGCCTGCCATGAAGAGCAGGCAGTCCTTGCCTTCGCCGCGCCGGAGCCAGCAGCTTCTCATGGCTGCGCCGCCGCAATCAGCTCCGGCAGCGCGGCCAGCTGCTCCCAGCGCATGTCCGCTGTCAGGGAAAGACGGAGCCGCGCCGTGCCGCTCGGCACAGTCGGCGGCCTGATCGCGTTCACCCAGAAGCCGTGCTCGCGCAGCTGGGCAGCCACGTGCGCCGCTCGCGCCGCATCGCCGATCAGCACCGGAACAATCTGACTCTCTCCGCCGGTGGACAATCCCGCCTTGCTCAGTCCCTCGCGCAGCTGTCCGGCCAGCTTGGCCAGCCGCTGCCGCTCCGTCTCCATCGCTGCAATGCGTGGCAGGATGAAATTGAGCCAGTGGATGCTCACCGGCGGCAGCGCGGTGGTGAAGATGAAGGAACGGGCGGTGTTGACAAGGACATCCCGGACAGCGCGGCGGCAGAGAGCAAACGCGCCCTGCCCTGCCCACGCCTTGCCGAAGGTGCCGATCAGCAGGTCGATCCGCCCCAGCACGCCCTGCTCTTCCGCCAGCCCCAAGCCGCGTGCGCCGCGCACGCCGACCGCGTGCGCCTCGTCTATATATAATACTGCGCCGTACTGCTCCTTCAGCTCTGTCAGCAGGCGCAGATCAGCGCAGTCGCCGTCCATGGAGAAGATGGATTCGCTGACGATGAAGACCGTGCCGCCTTGGCCGCAATGCCGCTGCCGCAGCAGCTTCTCCAGCGCGGCGTAATCCAGATGCGGGTAGCGGATGTGCCGGGCCTCTGCCAGACGCAGGCCGTCAATCAGGCTGGCGTGGCAGAGCTTGTCCGCAAGGATGATATCCCCCTTGCGGGCCAGCGCGGGCAGGATGCCGGTGTTGAGCTGCCAGCCAGAGTTGAAGAGCAGCGCGCTTTCCGCGCCGTGCAGCGAGGCCAGCGCGTCCTCCAGCTCCTGATATTGACTGTGGCTGCCGGTCATCAGGCGGGATGCGCCGCTGCCAAGGCCATACTTGGCCAGCACATCAGCATCATCAGCCAGCCCGGCGTAAAAGTCCCGCAGCAAAGCAGTGCTGCCGCTCAGGCCGAGGTAATCGTTGCCCGCGAGGTTGAGATATGCTCTGCCGCCCGCCGCAATCCTGCCTTGGCCCAGCGGCTCTGTTGACGCAAGAACGCGTCGCAGGCCCTGCTCCTCCAAGAGCCGCAGCTGGGCAGCGAGACGGTCAAGCATATGCGGCCAAGGCCTGCTCCAGATCGGCAAGGATGTCGTCAAGATGCTCGATGCCGACAGACAGGCGGATCATGGACTCGCTCAGTCCTGCAGCGGCGAGCTGCTCGGCGGAGAGCTGGGAATGGGTGGTGCTGGCCGGGTGAATAGCCAGAGACTTCGCGTCGCCGACATTGGCCAGGAGCGAGAAGAGCCGCAGGCTGTCAATGAAACGCTGCCCCGCCTCCCTGCCGCCCTTGATGCCGAAGGCGACCATGCCGCCAAAGCCGTTTGTCAGATATTTGCGGGCGGTCTCGTTTGCCTCGCCTGGCAGGCCGGGATAGCGCACCCAGTCCACTTTCGGATGCTTGTGCAGGAATTCCGCAGCCGCCTGGGCATTGGCGCAGTGCCGCTCCATGCGCAGGGAGAGCGTCTCGATGCCTTGGAGGAAGAAGGCGCAGTTGTCCGGGCTGATGCAGGCGCCAAGGTTGCGCAGCGGCACCAGGCGCATCCGCAGGGCGAAGGCGACCGGGTTCAGCGCGCCGAGATCGTGGGCGAAGCGCAGGCCGTGGTAGCCTTTGTCCGGCTGATTGTAGAGCGTGAACTTCGGGTCGGTCCAGTCGAATCTGCCGCTGTCCACGACTATGCCGCCGATGGCCAGACCGTGGCCTCCCATCCATTTGGTCAGCGAATGCACGACAATGTCCGCGCCATGCTCCAAAGGCCGCAGCAGACAGGGCGGGGTGAAGGTGGAGTCAACAATCAGGGGCAGGTGGTGCTTGCGGGCGACTGCGGCCACGGCCTCCAAGTCGGTCATCTCCAAGCCAGGATTGCCGATAGTCTCGCAGAAGATGGCCTTGGTCTTCGCGTTCACCGCCCGGTCAAAGTTGGCCGGGTCTTTCGGGTCGACCAGGCGCACCGTGATGCCGAGCTGCGGCAGAATCGCGTCAAACTGGGTGTAGGTGCCGCCGTAGAGGTTGCAGGCCGCAACCACTTCGTCGCCTGCCGCGCAGATGTTGATGATCGCGTAGAAGATGGCTGAGGTGCCGGATGCCAAGGCCAAGGCTGCCGCGCCGCCTTCCAAGGCAGCCACGCGCTTCTCCAGCACATCCTGCGTCGGGTTCATCAGCCGGGTGTAGATGTTGCCCAGCTCCTTCAGGCTGAAAAGATCGGCGGCGTGCTGGCTGTTTTTGAAGAGATACGAGCTGGTGCGGTACACCGGCACCGCTCTGGAAAGCGTGTCCTGGTCAACAACATGCCCGGCGTGCAGGGCAAGGGTCTCGAAACGGCGCTGGCTCATGGCGGCCTCCTTGTGCGCTTGGGAATGGGATGCAGCTTCTTTCTTTGTAACGGATGAACAGCCGGAAGGCAAGGAGATGTCAGGCCGGCCCGCCTTTTGCAGGCTGAGCGCCGCATGGCCTCCCCTGTCTTGCGCGCGCCGCAGCTTAAGCCGGGCGGACTTGCCGTTCCATAGGTATGGTACTTGGCGAGTCATACGTATGATACTTGGCGAGTCATACGTATGATACTTGGCGAGTCATACGTATGGTACTTGCCGAGTCATACATATGGTACTGGCTGTTCCATACGTATGATACTTGGCGAGTCATACGTATGATACTTGGCGAGTCATACGTATGGTACTTGCCGAGTCATACATATGGTACTGGCTGTTCCATACGTATGATACTTGGCGAGTCATACGTATGATACTTGGCGAGTCATACGTATGGTACTTGCCGAGTCATACGTATGGTACTTGCTGTTCCATACCTATGGTACTTGGCGATACCATAGGCATGACTCGGAGGGCGTTGACAGCACCGCCGGAGCATCATGCAATGATTCCCTTGCAACCTTTGCGTTGCAGGGGCAGGCCCCTGTGCCTGCCCTTGGAATGAGGCGGGCAGGTGCTTCGCTCAGAGCGCAGCATTTCTTCTTTGCAATCTGCGCCGATGCGTGGCAAAATCTGCGCACAGCCTTTCAACAACCGTCCAGCCTCGACTGTCTCCCCTTTATGAACACACCAGATGCCGGGCGCGACACAGCCCGTCAGGCCTACACGCAAGCCCGGATTGCGCATTGGAACCGGGTCGCGGCAGAGCCGCTGCTGCGGCCCGGCATGTCGCGGAACTACCGCCGCCGTCTGCGGCAGGTCTGCCGCTTCCTTGTTCCTCCTGGGAAGCGGGTGCTGGAGCTGGGCTGCGGCAGGGGCGAGCTGCTGGCCGCGCTTGAGCCGCAGCAGGGCATAGGCATAGATTTCTCTCCGGCCATGCTGGAGCAGGCGCGGCAGCTGCATCCGCGCTGCGTCTTTGTCGAGCGGGACGTGCACGAGCTGCTGTCCGGCCCGCTGCCGCCGGAGCTGCATAAGCCGCCGGATGTGATCCTGCTCTCGGACTTGGTCAACGACCTCTGGGACGTGCAGGAAACCCTCAGCAGCATCCGCCGCTTCTGCTCGCCAGACACCCGCATCATCTGCAACTTCCACAGTCATCTCTGGGAAGCCCCTGCGCAATGGGCGCAGGAGCTGGGAGCCATGACTCCGCGTCTGGAGCAGAACTGGCTCACCACCGACGACATGGCCAACCTCCTCCATCTGGCAGGCTTTGAGATCATCCGCCGCTTTGACGACTTCCTCTGGCCGTGGAGTACACCGCTGATCGAGCCGCTCTGCAACCGCTGGCTGGCCAAGCTGCCGCCGTTCCGCTGGCTGACGCTGACGCACTTCATGGTCTGCCGCCTTCTTGAGCCGCAGCGGAAGCCGGACTGCGTGGTGTCGGTGGTCATCCCGGCCCGCAACGAGGCAGGCAATATTGAGGCGGCGGTGCGGCGGGTGCCGGAGATGGGCGCAGGCACGGAGCTGATCTTTGTCGAAGGCGGCTCGACAGACACCACTTGGGCGGCGGTGCGGCAGGCGGTCAGCCAGCATCCTGAACGCAGGATCAAAGCCTTGCAGCAGACCGGCAAAGGCAAGGGCGACGCAGTGCGTCTGGGCTTCAGTCAGGCGGAAGGCGAGGTGCTGATGATCCTTGACGCAGACCTGACCGTGCCCCCGGAATCCCTGCCTCAGTTCTATGAGGCCCTCATGTCCGGCAAGGCGGAGTTCGTCAACGGCGTGCGGCTGGTCTATCCGCAGGAGAAAGAGGCCATGCGCTTCTTCAACCTGCTGGGCAACAAGTTCTTCAGCTGGGCCTTCTCCTGGCTGCTGGATCGGAGTGTCAAGGACACGCTCTGCGGCACCAAGGTGCTCAGCCGGAGCCATTACCAGCAGCTGGCGGCGAACAGAAGCTACTTTGGCGAGTTTGATCCCTTCGGCGACTTTGACCTGCTCTTCGGCGCGGCCAAGATGAACCTGCGCATCGTTGATCTGCCGGTGCGCTACCGGGAGCGCACCTACGGCGACACCAATATTCAGCGCTGGCGGCATGGTGCGCTGCTGCTGCGGATGGTGCTCTTCGCGGCCAGCCGCTTGAAGTTCATCTGAGATGGCGGCCTGGCTGAACAGCCTGCTCCAGCACCCGCTGACCAAGGGGCTGGCCGTGGATGACCCGGAAACCACGCGGCGACGGCGGGAGATCATCCGCAGCAAGCCCTTTCTCCGCCGCCTCTATCAGGAATGGTACAGCCTGCTGGCAGCGGCTTTGCCGCCGGGCGCGGGTCAAGTTGTCGAGCTGGGTTCCGGCGCAGGGTTCATCAAGGAGCTTGTCCCGGAGGTCATCACCACAGAAGTGCTGGCTGTTGACGGGGTGGACATAGTGCTGCCTGCTGACGGACGGCTGCCCTTTCCTGACCGCTCCCTGCGTGCGCTGCTGATGACCGACGTGCTGCATCACATCAGCGCGCCGCGCCGCTTCTTCATGGAAGCAGGCCGTGCAGTCCGTCCCGGCGGGGTGATGGCGATGATTGAGCCGTGGGTCACGCCGTGGTCCAGCCTGATCTACCGCAGGCTGCACGCCGAGCCGTTCCGCCCTGAGGCCGCAACATGGGAGTTCCCCAGCCAAGGCCCGCTCTCCGGTGCCAACGGTGCGCTGCCGTGGATCCTCTTTGAGCGCGACCGGCGGCGTTTCGCCGAGGAGTTTCCGCAATGGACAATCAGCCGCATCGAGCTGCTGATGCCCTGTGTTTATCTGCTCTCCGGCGGCGTGTCGCTGCGCTTCGCCCCGCCGGGCTGGCTCTATCCGCTCTGCCGCTTCGCCGAGCAGCGGCTGGCTTTTCTCAATCCACAGACTGCAATGTTCGCCTTCTGCCTGCTGACCCGCAATGAAGACTGAAACAGCATCCTTGCCGCAGGCTGCCGGAGGCCTGCTCCTTGCAGGCCTGTGCGGCGCGGTCTTTTTCCTTGCCGCGCAGGCGAGCGGGCCGCTGGCCGCTGCCGGGCTGTTTCTCCGCTACGACCTTGTCCTGCTGCCTGCTCTGGCCGCTGCGCTGTTCTGTCTCTTCGCACGGCTGCCCACGCCGCTGGGTGCTGCGGCTGTGCCGCTGCTGACAGCCTGCCTCTGCGGCTTGGTGCTGGCCGGAGTGCGCGAAGGCTTAGTTTCCGACCTCTCCACGCTGGCAGGTCTGTATCCCCACAGCGACGGGCGAAACTACCTCAACGGAGCATTGAACCTGCTCCACGGTCAAGAGCTGAACGCCTTCGCCTCCCGGCGGCCGCTCTCGGTCGTCTTCTGGGCTGCGCTGCTCCGCCTCAGCGGGCTGGACATCAGGATGGCGATGGAGCTGATGGTCTTCCTCTGCGCCTTGAGCATTGGCTGGTCTGTCCGGGCGGTGATCAGACAATTCGGCTGGGCGGCTGGCTGGCTGCTCTTCTGCGGCCTCTTCTGCTTCTACCGCCGTTTCATCGGCGCGTTCCTGACTGAGCATCTGGGGCTGGCCTTGGGCTGCTTCGCCTTTCTGCTCCTGCTGCGCTCGCTCGCTGAACGGCGGCAGGCACTGTGCTGTGCCGGGCTGCTGCTCCTGACCTTGGCCCTGAATGTCCGGGCCGGAGCCTTCTTTATTCTCCCTGCACTCGCGCTCTGGGTCGGCTGGCATTGGCGGCAGGCAGCCCGCTTCTCCTTCACCGCCGCCGGACTGGCCGCGCTGGCAATCAGCTTGGGCTTCGCGCTCAACAGTTCCGCGCTCCATCTGGTTGGGCAGGACGGCGCGGGACAGGGCAATTTTTCCTTCACCCTGTACGGACTGGTGCATGGCGGCGACTGGACGTTGGTCAAAGAGCAGCATCCGGAAGTCCTGAAGCTGGAGGAAGTCGAGCGGCACAAGGAGATTTACAAGCTGGCATGGGACAAGATCGCGGCGGAGCCGACCAGTCTGCTGCGCGGCGCAGGGCGGGCTTGGGCCGCATTTGCCAGCATCAGCAACGGCCCGTACAGCTATATGCTTTTCTCCCTCCAGCAGTCCTTTCTTGACCGGTCTGCCGCAGCGGCGGCGAAGGCCAGCTCCCTGCGGGAAAAGCTGCTGGAGCATCCGTGGAAATACCTTCAAATAGCCGCCGCTTATGCCAGCAGCGGTCTGCTCCTGCTGCTGGCTGCACTGGGCTTTCTTTCGCCGCAGCACAGGCAGGCGAAAGTGCTGCTGCTCTTCAGCTGGCTGGGCGTTCTGGCTTCCGTGCCCTTTGTTCCGCCGTGGGATGCCGACTTGATGCGGGCCTATGCGGCCACCCTGCCGTTCATGCTCTTGCCTGCGGCATGGGGCAGCGTAGCCCTGCTGGCTTGGTTTTGGGGAGAAACGCGGAGGGGTGAAGAGGAGCGGGCAAGTCTGGGGGGACGGGCGGGCGGACTGCTGCTGTCTGCCGGAATTGCCCTGCTGTTGCTGATTCTGCCGATGGTCTTCCGCCCGCAGGAGCAGACGGCGGCCCGTCCGGCCATTGCCTGCCCGGACGGTGAGCCGTGGCTGCTCAGTCTGCTGCCCGGCTCAGTTCTGCCCATTGCCGCTGAAACAGCAGGGGTGAAAGATTCTTCGCTCCTACAGCTCACCACTCTGCGCAGCCGCACCGGGGTGCTGCATTCGCTTGATCCGCGCCGTGCAGATGCCTTCCAGCACTTCGCTCCCGGCCAGACCTTGGCACTGGGCTATGAGCATCATTCATCCCTGCTGCGCTATGTGGTCTTGTCCGGCGGAACCGCATCATCATTCCTGCCTGAGCCGGTCTGCGCTTCGTCTGTCTATGATGACGGCATGACCACATGGTGGAAGGTGGAGCCAGTCAGCGCGGAATAAGCCTCCCGCAGTTCAGCGAGGAGCTTTTCCGCGTCCAAATGCTGCTGGTAATACGCCCGCGCTTGCGCCGCCTGCTCCTCGCGCAAGGCGGCATCACGGCTGAGGCGTTCCGCCTGCGCCCACATCGCCTGCGGGCTGTCCACTTCAAGCCATGCCCCTGCTCCCGGCGGCAGGCCGCGCATCGCTCCTTTGCGGGCAACTATCGCCCGTCCGGCAGCCAATGCCTCCACCACCTTGATCTGCACGCCAGTGCCGGACGCGGTGGGCAGAAGGATGATGCCGCAATCCTGATAGGGCTGGCAGGAGTCGGCGTACCGCGCTGTTTTGCGCGCCTCCGGCCAGTGCGCGAACTGCGCCAAGCCGCCGTAGATGCTGACCGGCAGCGCAGGCGGTGCAGCTTGACTGAGCCAGCGTAGTCCTTCCTGATTGAAGCGGTTGGCTGAACCAATCAGGCCAATTTGCTCAGTCAGCGGAAAAGCCGAAGGCTGGGCCAGCGGCGGACTCCAGAGCACCTTGGTCAGACCACGACGGCGGAGTTCGGCCTCCTCGTCCTTGGAAATGACCACCACCAGATCAGCGGCAGCCAGCTCTTCCGTCTCCCGGCGGCAGCCGCCCCACATCCGGTTCGACCACAGATCAAGTAGCGCGATAACCTTGGGGCAGCGGGTCGGCAGCCACGCCCAATAGCTGTAGTTGATCACCGCCAAGTCGGCATCGCGGCTGCATTCGAGCAGGAAATCAGGCGGAAAGGCATGGCGGTGGTACGGATTGGCATGACCGAAGGCCCGCTCCAGCCCGAGTCCTTTGCAGATTGCGCCATAAGCCATCCCGGCAAGCTGCCGCCAGTTACGCGCAGGATATAGATCCTCGCGCAGCCGCACGGAAAAGCCGCGCTCCTCAATCTGCTGTCTTGCCGTATTTGTCCAGCCCATGCCCGCAGGCCGGGAGACCGCAGAGGCAATCGTGCAGCCGCCCATAGTCCGCAACAGATCGAGATGCTTCCACATCTCCACCTTGCCGCCGTGGTCGGCAGGCAGCGGGCAGTATGGTGTCAATACAACGGATTTCATCATTTCCCTCCGTTCGCCAAGCAGGCGCAGACCGCCTTGCGGAAACCTTCACGGAAGGAGGCGGTGTCCAACTGATCTGCCCGCCGCCGGTTGCGCAGGAGATGCTCCTGCTGATCCGCCGCCAGCATCGTCTTGAGCCGCCGGATCATCTCCCGCCCGTCATTGACCGGAAAGAGCCAGTCTTGCGGCAGCAGCTCCGCCATGCCGTCGAGATTGCTGGCCAGCACCGGCAGGCCCCAGCGCATGGCCTCCAGCATCACCACCGGCACGCCCTCGAAGCGCGAGGGCAGCAGCACGGCATCCAGCTGCGCATACCAAGCGTCCATATCCTCAGTCCAGCCCTCGAAGCTGACTGCATCGCCCAGATGCAGCTCTTCAGTCAAGGCCAGCAGCCGCTCGCGGTCAGGGCCGTCGCCGATCAGATGAATGTGCAGCGGCGGCAGCTCGCTCCGCTGCGCGGCGAAATGGCGGAGGAAGAAATCGTGCCGCTTCTGCTGGAATTCAATTCTGCCGATCAGCGCGACATGCTTGGTTGCGCTGATCGGCTTCCGAGGCAGCGCCAGCGGCTGGCTGCGGTCATAGTCCAGCCCGAAATATTGGACAAAGATGCGCTCTGCCGCGACCCCGTTCAGGCGGTGGAGCTGCTCTTTGGCCGTCGTGCAGATGGTGAGGAAGTAATTCGGCAGGGCGTAGAGCCTGCGGTAGAGCAGTTCTTGCAGGCGGACGGCAAGACCGTTCTGGCCGCGCACCAAGGCGACAGAATGTGCCATCGGCAGAAAGCTCATCAGCGGGATTCCGGCAGAGCGGGCCGCGCTCAAGCCGCAGGCGGACAGGGCAATCGCCCCTTGCGAGACGATGACCAAATCCGGCTGATGCCGCAGCAGCACCTGCCGCAGCCGACGGACTTTCGGACTGCGCAGCAGCACCCGGAAGACATCGCCCGGCTCGGTGCGGAAAGAATGTTCGATGATTGCCGCGCTGCCCAGCTCAAGCCGCTTGAGCTGCTCGATCAGCCGTTGATTGGCTTGCGGCACCAGCAGGGTGAGGGCAATCGTCGGCTCGGCCAGCAGCCCCTTGACGGCTTCAAGTAGCGTGACTTCATGCCCGCCGAATGCGGCGGAGTCTAAGTAGATCAGCACCCGGTGCTGGCGGTCAGGCGGCATGGCTGCTCTTTTGGGCCAGCAATCTTTGATACAGCGCAACAAGCTGCCCGGCGACCCGCTCAATGGTGTGCTGCGCCTCAATGGTTTGCCGCGCAGCCCGGCCCAGCCGCAGAGAAAGCTCCTCATCTTTAAGCAGAGTCAGCATCGCTTCGGCCAAGGCCGCGCTGTCATTCACCGGCACGGCCCAACCGTTGACCTGATGCCGGACTACGGCCAAGTTGGCTGGAATATCCGAAACCAGCACCGGCAGACCCCAGCTCATCGCCTCCAGCAGGGCGTTCGACAGCCCCTCGACCCGCGAAGGCAGGACAAAGAGCCGCGCTCTGCGCAGATATTCGCCAACATCCTTGACCGCCCCGGCGAAATGGACGCTGTCCAAGCAGTCCTGCTGGGCCAGCTGCTGCCGCCACGGCGCAGGATCGCCAGCACCAAGCACGGTCAGCCGCGTCCGCCCTTGATCCTCTTTCTGAAACTGCGCCCAAGCGGCAAAGAGAATGTCAAAGGCCTTCCACCGCGCCCCTTGGGTCAGGTTGCCGACATAAACTACCTCACGGGAACCGGCGACCGGGCTGCGTTCAGCGGGCAGCTCCACGCCATTGGGAATCAAACTGATTTGTCCGGCAGGAATGCCGCTTTCGCGCAATGAGGCAGCCACCGGCTCGGTCAGGGCGATGAACTCCGCCTGCCGCCGCAGTCTGGCCAACTCCGCCCGCAGCGGCGCGTCATAGCTGATCTTCGCGGCGGCAGGATAAGTCGCCTCCTTGCAGACCACCGGCAGGCCCAGCCCTTGGCAGGCCCACATCACCGCCCCGGCGATCCAGTGCGCCTCGTGGACATGCACGATGTCAATCTGCTGGAAATTCTCCTGAAAGAACTGGCGCAGCCCGCGCATGAAGGAGAGGCGGGCCAACCGGACAAAAGGCAGCGGCAGCCAGAAATCCGCCGCTTCGGCCAGCGGCCTTGGCAGCCGCTTTCGCCATGCCAGCAGCTTGTTTTTGCTGAACTCCTCCAGCCAAGCGAACGTGCCGAGCCGCCGCACCAAATACCCTTCCGGCATGATCTCTTCCGGCGGCAGCTCAGAGTGCAGACGGCTGGTCAGCACCTCGCAATGATGGCCTTGCCGGGTCAGCTCGGCGGCCAGTTTGCGGCACTGCCGTTCCGCCCCGCCTTCCGGGCAGGGATGGAACTTCCAGACCACCATGCAGATGTTCATCTGCGGCCTGCCTTTTTCACCGCCAGAATATGCGCCCCGCTGATATTGCTGTCCTCAGCCTGACAGCGTCCAGCCAGCTGCTCAAGCCGGAGCGCGGAAGCGGTGCTGATGGTTTTTTCGCCAAGCAGCGTGAAGCCGGACTGCTCCAGCAATCGTTTATGAACTGAATACGGCTCGCGGTTGAGCAGATACGGCCTTCGTCCCCGGATGATCTTCCAAAGGAAATCGGGATAGAGCCAGTGGCCGTTCCAGTCTCTGGCTGTGCCGTGGCATTTGAAGTCAATCTGATGCGAAATCCAGCCGTCATCCTTCAGCCAGCGGCGCATGGCGGCATACGTTTCCGGCAAATCATCCACATGCTCCAGCACCGCCTGCGAAAAAATCAGATCAATGCTCTGCTCCTGCACCACTGAATGCGATGACCACGGCACTGCGTAATGGATGAGAGAATCCTTGCTGTCCGGCTGCTCCACTGACTTTCTGATCTGCTCTATTCGTTCAGGAGCGAGACAGCGGCGCAGATGTTCGTCAGAGAACATGCTGCGCGGAAATTGATAGTCATCCAAGTACGGCTTCAGCTCTGGAAAGACTTCCGGTCCGGGAATATCCCGCCTTGCCTGAGCCATGGCGGCAAGCTCGTCAAACACGCCGAGATTTTTTTTAATGTCGGCGAACTGCACCACATCAAAGGCAAAATACTGCTCTGCGCCGAAGAGCAAGGCGGTCAGGCCAATGCCCAGCGAATCGCCGGGGCCAAGCTCGGCGACGGTCTGCGGAACAGCGCGCAAGCCTGCCTGCCACGCTGTCACCGCATGACGCAGCCAGACCGAATAGCAGTAAGCCGCGCTGTTTGTGCCGCCTGTGCCCTGCGGCCGCATGAGCGAGACCGGCAGCAGACTGTTCAGTCC
>NZ_JBLWEP010000048.1:0-13886 GCF_048287355.1 Candidatus Electronema sp. TJ | reverse complement strand
ATTCCAATTGGAATCAGGGCAATTCCAATTGGAATCAAGGCAATTCCAATTGACTTTGGGGCGATGCAAGCGGTGAACGGGCCGTTTTTGGCCGCCGATTTCCCGTTCTCGGCTTTCGTTGCAGGAAAGCAGGTTTGTTTGGCTGCGCCACAATCGTGAAACCGGCCATTTTCAGCAGTGTTGGGGGCGGATAGTTTTTGCTTGTTTTTCAAGTCAGTCTTGTGTAAAAGAAAACAGAAACTAAGCTGATGAATCTTCAGGAAAACAGCATGATGCAAAGCCAAATAATTGCGGAGGCGGCACGGCAGATGGCATATTTGCCGCATTCACTCCAAGAAAGGGTGCTGGGCTACATTATGGCCTTGATGTCGCGCAGCGAACACGGTGTTCACGGCAGAACACTGCTGAAATACGCCGGAACTATTTCAAAAGAGGATTTGCAGAGGCAATGAGCGAGGCGATTGAAGCGGATCAGGCTTGATTCAAATTGAAAACGTGGTGATTTAAACGGAAGACGGGCTGCTGCTGGCCGTTGCTGTATCGCTTCTCAGCATGTTTCTGCAAGAACAGGACGCTGTCCGGCCCATTCTTTTTTTGCTTGACAGAAAGCAAGCTGCCATCATATGGTATGGTTGTTCTGCCGTCTTACTTTTTAACAACTATCCATCGCTGAGGGAATTTCAATGAAAACAAAATATATTACTTGCCTTGCAATGATTGGATATCTTGCATGCCCTTTGATCGCTGATGCCCAAGAACAGGAAGTGCCAATTGAAGAGGGCAGCACAGTTTGCATTGAAGTCGACAGGCCTGTTTCTGTTCCTTCAGAAGCTGAACTTGCTGCAAAGATAGCTTCGTTCAAAATCCCTGAAGGCTTGTCGGCAAAACAATATCAACGACTTAAAAAAGCAGCTCGGGCTTTCACGCAAGGAAACGACAAGGCAGCCTTGCAGCACTTCAGTTTGGCAATAGAAACCGCTGCCGCCTCGATAGGCTTCAATGAATTTGACAAAGATGAAGCGGAAGACTTGGCCTTGACAGTTTTGACGGAAGTTTCACAGACTGCCAGCAACGATCTGCGTGCGATTGTAGCTGATATAGAACGCATCAACTCCGAGAAGGAGATATTGCAAGATTATATCAGTGAATTAGAAGAAACGCAATTTGATGAGCAGAGAAGATGCCCAGAAAGGTGTGACAGAGAACTGCTGTCTTCTATACGCAATACACTTCATATTGCGCATGAGGAGCTGCATTCGGTTTCCGAACGAGGCGATCTTGCGCAGTCAAATCTGCAAAATTTGCTGAGCAGAAAATCAGCAATGCTTCAGATGCTGCAAAAACTCCTCAAGAAGATGTCCGAGGCGGCTGAAGAGGTCATCAAAAATATGCGTCCGTAAATCATCCTGCCACGGCGAGAGCATAAGCGGCGCAAGCGCAGGCTATTCCTCCCATTCCCGCTCATCTCTGGCCAGCAGCGCAACTGAGGCGACCGGCCCCCAGCTGCCTGCGGGATAGGGCTTGGGCGGCTCGTTAGCTTTGGCCCAGGCATCCTGTATGGAGTCTGTCCATTGCCAGGAACGCTCCACTTCCTCGCGGCAAATGAACAAGGCTTGCTTGCCCTGCATGACTTCCAAGATCAGCCGCTCATACGCCCCGGCGATGCGCTCTTTGCCAAAGGCTTCGGAGAAGCTGAGGTCGAGCATGGTGCGCTGGAGGCGCAGTCCGTCGCTGAGGCCAGGCACCTTGTTGAGCATCTCGATCTCAACGCCTTCATCCGGCTGGAGACGGATGATCAGCTTGTTGGCTGGCAGGCTGCGGTAAGAGCCGAAGAAGATATTGTGCGGCAGCGGTTTGTAGTTGATCACAATCTCCGAGCGTTTGCAGGCCATTGCCTTGCCGGTGCGGAGATAAAAGGGCACGCCGGCCCAGCGCCAGTTGTCTATGTCAACCCGTATGGCGACAAAGGTTTCAGTAGTTGAGGCCGGATGGCCGCCCTGCTCCTCCAAGTAGCCTGGAACAGCCTTTCCCTTGATGAATCCAGGGCCGTACTGGCCGCGCACAACCCGTTTGTCGATGTTCTTGGCGGTGATCGGGCGCAGGGCCTTCATCACTTTCAACTTTTCGTTGCGCAGGCTGTCGTCGTGGAGATTGACCGGCGGCTCCATCGCCACTAAAGTGAGGATTTGCATCAGATGGTTCTGCACCATGTCGCGCAGCTGACCCGCTTGATCAAAATAGCCCCAGCGGCTGCCGATGCCCACTTCCTCGGCCACCGTGATCTGCACATGATCGATGGTGTTGTGATCCCAGTTGGTGGTGAAGATGGAGTTGGCGAAGCGCAGGGCGAGCAGATTCATCACTGTTTCTTTGCCCAAATAGTGATCAATGCGATACACCTGCCGCTCGCTGAAAACCGTTGCCACCAAGTCGTTGATCTCGATGGATGAAGCTAGGTTGCGGCCAATGGGCTTCTCCAGCACCACTCTGCTGTTTGGAGTGACTAAGCCCGCGTGCTGAAGCCCGGCGCAGATCGGCCCGAAGAGCGTCGGTGCCACTGAGAAATAGCTGACGACAACCCGCTGCTGCGGATCCACCGCCGCAGCCAGACGGCTGTACTCCTCCGGCGCGTCAAGGTTGATGAGGACATAGCGCATCCGCGCCAGCAGCCGCTCCAGAACCTCTTGATGCAGCTCTTCGCGAACAAAGGTCTGGAGCTTGGCGCGGATTTCATCCAGGAAGGCCTCCTGACTTAGCTCGTGCCGGGCAACACCGATGACGCGGGTCTCTGCATGGAGCAGGCCCGCCTTTTCCAGCTGATAGAGAGAAGGCAGCAGATTGCGCTGCGACAGATCGCCCAGCACGCCGAACACGGCGAAATCGCAGGGCTGGGTTTCCACGTTGCTGCCTTGTCCGCATGGGGGCTTTGCAGAGATCATGCTTGCTTTCCGCTGATGCAGGAGAATATGGGCCAAAGAGGCGGGCTGTTTCATAAAAGAACGCTGTCTTGATAACTACCATGCCGCCTGGAGGAAGTAAACCGGAAAACGACGAAACAGCTGCCTGAAGTCTTGACAGCCGCCGCGCGCAGGCATAAAGTGAAGCCATTCGCAGCCTGCCTGCTCTGACCCCTTCAAGCGGCCAAAAAACGTATGACTTCTCCCCTGCGCATCCTTTTCATGGGCACTCCTCAGTTCGCCGTGCCCAGTCTGCAAGCCCTGCTCGACGGCCCGGATGAGGTGGTCGCCGCAGTCTGCCGGACAGACAGCCCCCAAGGACGCGGGCAGAAGTGCTGTCAGCCGCCGGTGAAGAGCTTGGCAGCCTGCGCAGGCATCCCTGTCTTGCAGCCTGAGTCCATCCGCACTGACGCGTTCTTCGAGACCGTCCAAGCCTTTCAGCCGGACTTGGCTGTAGTTGTCGCCTACGGCAAGATACTCCCTGGCCGCCTGCTCCGCCTGCCTCGTCTGGGTACCGTCAATGTGCATGGATCGCTGTTGCCCAAGTACCGTGGAGCCGCGCCTGTGCAGCGCGCATTGATCAACGGTGAAGAAGCGACCGGGGTGACGATCATGCAGATGGACGAGGGCATCGACACCGGCGACATCCTCCTGCCTGCACAGCTGCGCATCGAAGACAATGACACTGCGGGCAGCCTGGCCGACAAGCTCGCCAAGCTGGGCAGCGAAGCCTTGATCGAGGCCGTTGAGCTGCTCAAGGCGGGCAGACTGAAGGCGGTCAAACAGGACCACGCGCAGGCCAGCGCGGCGCCCATGCTCGGCAAGGAAGAGGGACATATAGACTGGAGCCGCCCTGCCAGCGAACTGCACTGCCTGATTCGCGGACTTGATCCGTGGCCCTCTGCCTACGGTTTCCTCGGCGGGCGGCGCTTCCGTTTCTTCCAGCCGCAGACGGTGCCGGGAGAAGCCGCCACAGCTCCTGGAACCATCTGCCGGGCTGACTGCGGCGGCATCCTCATAGCCTGCGGCAAAGACTGCCTGCTGATCAAAGAAATCCAGCCTGAAGGCAAGCGGCGGATGGACATCCAAGCCTGCATCTGCGGCATGAAGCTGCCTCTTGGCGAAAGGTTCACCTGAAGATCATGCGCGCCTGCCACCTCGACTGCTTCTCCGGCATCAGCGGCAACATGCTGCTGGGCGCATTGCTTGCAGCGGGGCTGCCTGAAGCCGCGCTGCGGGGCGAACTGGACAAGCTTCGCCTGCCTGGCTGGCGGCTGGAGATCAGACCTGTGGTCAAGTCCGGGCTGCAGGCCGTAATGGTCAAAGTGCATGCCGATGAAGCCGTCCGGCCCCGGCATTTCAACGACATCAAAACCCTGCTCGAACAGTCTGCGCTGGAGGAGAGCATCATCTGCCGCGCTCTGGCTGCATTCCATCGGCTGGCCGAGGCTGAAGCCCATGTGCACGGCGTTCCAGCCGACGAAGTGCATTTCCATGAAGTCGGCGCGGTGGACGCGATGATTGACATCGTCGGCGTGGTCATCGGCCTGCATCATCTTGGTCTCAGCAGAATCAGCTGCTCGCCCCTGCCTATGCCGCGCGGCTGGGTGCGCTGTTCGCACGGCGAGCTGCCGCTGCCTGCGCCCGCTGTCTGCGAGCTGCTCAAAGGCGTGCCTGTGTACGGTGAAAACTTGGCGCAGGAGCTGGTCACGCCCACCGGCGCAGCCTTGGCGGTCGAGCTGGCTGAATCCTTTGGGCCGCTGCCGCCGATGCGCATTGAACGGACAGGCTACGGCGCTGGCACGCGGGAGCGTAGAGACCGTCGGCCCAACCTGCTCCGCCTGCTCATCGGCCAGCCGCAGGAGGCTGAGGAGGCGCAGCTGATTGAAGTCATCGAGACGCAGTTAGACGATTGGAACCCGGAGTTCTGGCCGCATGTCTCGGCCCGGCTGCTGGCTGCGGGCGCACTGGATGTCATGCTTGCGCCGGTGCAGATGAAGAAAGGACGGCCCGGCTTCCTTGTCCGTCTGCTCGCTGACCCGGCCCATTCCGTCCAGCTGAAGGAACTCCTGCTGACCGAGACCGCAGCCATTGGCCTCCGTTTTCACAACGAGCGCAGACTGACTCTGCCAAGAACGACAGTCGAGCTGGCCACGCCGTGGGGAACGGTGCGGGGCAAGAAAGTCGAGCTGCCGGACGGAACCTGCCGGATCAAGCCGGAATACGAGGATTGCGCCCGGCTGGCGAAGGAGCACAATGTTCCCGTGCAGCGGGTCTGCGCCAGCGCGGACAAAGAAGAGCAGACGCAGCATGAGTAGGGGCGGCTCATGAACCGCCCCTTGCAAGATGCTCAGCTCTTGGCTGGCGTGAAGATCGGCAGATAGACAGCACCCGCCTTAAAGAGCAGGATCGCCCCGGCAATCACCCCGAAGCTGAGGAGGAACTCTGTCAGCGAGGGCATGTACATCGCTCCGTCTTGGGCTTGGGTGAAGAAGGCGACATTGAGCCGGTTGAGCAGTATCCCGGCAATGACCAAGCTCTGGCCAAGCAGGATGCCTGCCCTGCTCTTGCCGAAGAGAAAGAGCAGGAGCATGGGCAGGAGCGCCCCGCACACAACTTCCAGCAGGAAGAAGGTGGCGGCGAAGCTGCCAGTGAAGGCCAGACCGAGGTTGCCCTTCAGTAGCATGTCGCCCAAGCGGACAAGGGCATAGACCAGCAAGGCATAAGCTGTGCCCTTGGCCAGTCCCTGTACGACCTTGGGATCCGCCTCCTGCTTGTGCAGGCTGGCGGCGTAGTAGGTGATGATGGTGGTCACAGCCAAGGCCGAAACGATGGCCGAGAGGAAAAAGTTGTAGGGCAGCATGGTTGTCCACCAGAGATGACTGAGCGTGCCCTTCATCAGCAGGAAGATGCCGCCCAGCGAGGACTGATGGAGGAAGGACAGCGTCACTGCGGCAATGACAAAGGGGATCATCAGGGCGTGCATGAGCTTGGCCAGCTTGTTCATGCCGATGCCCTCCAAGAAGGCTGGCGACAGCTCCAAGACCAGCACGCCGGTGTAGAGCATCATGCACCAGATGATCTCAAAGAGCATGGAATGCGGCTGCCACATCACTATGGGGTGCCAGAACGCCATAGGCTTACCGAGGTCGAAAATCAGCGTGAGCGAGACGCTGAGGTAGCCGACAAGAGCGGCGAGCACCGCAGGTCTTGCAAGGCTTTTGTACTGCTTGAGGTTGAAGATGTACACCACTGCGGCCATGGTGAAGCCGCAGCCGGACAGGGCCACGCCGAAGAGGACGTTGACCTGCTTCCAGTGGCCCCAGGGGAACTGATCGTAGAGATGGGTCGTCGCGCCCAGCCCGGCTGTGATGCGGTACACTGCCGCGCCTGCGCCGATCACAACAAGCAGCAGGAGCAGTGCTGCCCCGGGTGAAAAGAAAGACGGCCTGGCCGCGCTGGTCTGATAGGTGGTCATGAGCGTTTCTCCTCGTTTGCGCCTCGGTTTCTCAGATAGGCGATGCCGCCCAGCACAGCGGCGATGCCCGCCGCCTTGAGCGGCACATGCTGCAAGACATCCCAGGTGTATTTGGGCAGCTCCTCGCAGGGCACATTCATCCTGAAGCCGAGCTGCTCAAAGGGCACGGCGGAGATGTACATCCAGCTTGTCCCGCCCGCTTCCTCCTTGCCGTAGATGTGGTTGACATACTTGCCCGGACTGGCCTTCATGCGCCGTTCCGCCTCGGCAAGCACCTTGTCGCGCTCGTCAAAGAGCATGGTGCTGGTCGGGCAGGTCTTGACGCAGGCAGGCAGACTGCCCTCAGCAATCCGTTCAGCGCAGAAGCCGCACTTCTGCACCCAAGGATTCTGCGCCTTGTCCCATTCATACTTGGGGATGCCGAAGGGGCAGGCGAGCATGCAGTAGCGGCAGCCCACGCACTTGTCAAAGTCGTAGCACACTGCGCCTTCCGCGCTTTTCTGCAAGGCCCCGACCGGGCAGGCCGACACGCAGGCCGGGTTCTGGCAGTGGAAGCACTGCTCTTTAACAAAGCTCCAGACCGGCTTGCTCTTGCTCTCCGCCTCGACAAAGCGGATGCGGGTGTAGGTGTCCGCGTTCAGCTTCACCGGACTGGTGAAGTCGCCGTGAAAGGAGGTCTTCAGCCCCTTCCTTTCGTTCCACTGCTTGCAGGAGACCTGACAGCCCCGGCAGCCTATGCAGCGGGTGAGGTCAACCAGCACTGCTTTTGCCATTTCTTGCCCTCCTTATATAGGATGGATATTTGCCTTGCCCGGCCAGAGACAGCCTGCTGTCTCGTAGGGCGACGCTCTACTATCTTTGTTCGCCGCAGGAGGCTGCGGCGGATTGTCTCGGTAGTGGCGGTTCGCGAACCGCCACTACACCGCCAGAAACCTGTTGCCAACCTCTGCGGGCCGGTGTAGCCTTGAGCCGAACGATGCCTGATCAATACAATTCTGAGGAGAGACCGGCATGAATGCGCTCCGCACAGTGCAGCAGGTGCAAGACGGGCAGATTCACCTGCATCTGCCCAAGCAATTCTAGGGACAGCAGGTGGAAATAATCGTGCTCTCTGCGCCCCAGCAGGAGGAGCTACAGGAGGCCGCACCCTCGCTGCGCGGCTGTCTGCGCCAATATGCGGTTGATGCGAATCACCCGCAGAACCTTTGTCATCTCGCCCGCCGGGAGAAATCTCAGAGCTTGCTTGCAGGAGATTCCTCGCTCTGCTCGGAATGACAGAGATATTGCCCCCGCCGGGCTGCTTGCACTCCAGTGCGACAAACGGTTGCACGAGAGTGCGACGGTGGATACTTCTCTCGATCAACGATGGATTGCACGGGAGTGCAATGGTGCGTAGATCTCTCGTGCGATGATGAATACTTCTCTCGTGCAACGGCTGCTCTCACTCTCGTGGAAGCAGCGGGCTGACTCTCCCCCGCCACCTTGTCATTTCGACCGCAGGGAGAAATCTCAGGGCTTGCTGGCAGGAGATTCCTCGCTCTGCTCGGAATGACAGAGGCATTAGCCCTGCCGTGCTGCCCGCACCCGTGCCAAACCCTCGCGCCATTGCTGCAAGGAAGGATGGCCGATCTGCTCTGCGATCTGCTCTGCGATCTGCACGGCAAGGCTGATGTGTTCCTCGGCCTTGGCAAGGTCGCCGAGATTGTAGCAAACGACTCCAATATTCCCGCACGTTACCGCTTCTCCGGCCCTGTCGCCAAGCTGCTGGCATATCGCCAAGTCTTGTTCATGATACTCCAACGCCTTGGCAGGATTGCCCTGTGCATCGTAGATCCTGGCAATGTTATTCAGGGTTATGCCTTCTCTCCACTTATCACCCATCTCTTTCGTGATAGCCAAAGCCGAGTGATAATACTTCAAGGCAGTCTCATTGTCGCCTTGGGCATTATAAAGAAAACCTATATTGATAAGCGTCGCACCTTCCCCCTCTCGATAATCAATCTCTCGCTCTATGCTCAGGCTTTGCTGATACTGCTGCAAGGCCAAGTCATACTTACGCTGTATTCGATAAATAATAGCGATGCCATCTAAGGTTGATGCTTCTCCCTGTCTATCACCCACTTCGCGGCGTATCGGCAGGCTTTGCTTAAAGTAGGCAAGAGCCTTGTCATACTCCCCGCGCTTCTCGCAGGTGTAGCCTAAGTTGTTCAGGCATACTCCTTCATCTTTGCGGTCTTCTGCTTGCTGGGCGGCAGTCAGGCACATCTCTATGGCAGCCAGTTCCTCTGTCCAGTAGCCTTGCCGCTCTAAGTAGATGTCGATTGCTCCTGCCAAGCCTTTCACCTTCTGCCACAGCTTGCTGGCAAGGCAGCTCTCTATCAGCCGCAGGCAGTGCGCCCGTTCACTATCAAGGCGAGCATATCCCTTCGCGTGTTCTGCACATGCAGCCTTGCAGAAAGCAATATACCAGCCTGCCAGCCGTTCCAGCGCGTCTGTGCTCAAGGCCAGCTCGGTGCGGGCGTAGGCATGAATGAGCGCGTGGCTTATCTGCCAGCGTTCCGCCTTCCTTTCCAGCAGGCCGTAATTGACCAGCTCGCCCAAGGCAGCGCGTGCTCTGCGTGCATCGTCCTCAAGCATGGCAGCCAGCGGCTCGCGGGCCAGCGGCGCAAAGGCCAAGCAGCCTGCCACGCCCAGCACAAGCCGGGCATCATCGCTCACCGCATCCACGCTGCGCCGCAGCAGCAAGGCGGCATTCTCCTCCTGATGCTCGCCGCCAGCCAGCTCCTTGAACGGCTCCTGCTCCAGCCACTGCAAGTAGTCCGCCGCGCTCTCGCCCGTGCTGCTGATATAGCGGCCCGCAATACGCAGGGCCACCGGCCAGCCGCCCAGCAGCGTGCAGATGCCCGCCACGCTGGGATCATCCGCCGCAACGCCGCTGTACAAGCGGAAGACCTCGGCTGCGGGCTGCTCGTCCAGCGGCTTCAGATCAAGGCGGTCAGCCAGCGCGTCCGTCCGCTTCCTGCTGGTGATCAGCACACCGCACAAGCCGCGCAGCCGCAGCAGTGCTGGCAGGTCGTCAGCCTGCTCTGTCCCATCGAGAATGAGCAGGGCTTGCCTGCCTGAGAGCACCTGCCGCACCGTGCTTTCAAGGCCCACCTTTGCCTCCACCTGAAAGGCTTGGCAAATGGCTTGCAGGGCGGTCTCCACCTTGGGCTGATGATAGAAGCTGTGGAAGATGATGCCGTCCGGGAAGCGGGCTGGCTCCAGCTTGCTCACTGCCTGCGCAGCCAGAGCACTCTTGCCCATGCCACCTGGCCCGCACACCGCCGCCACCTTGCCCGGATGCAGCCTCTCGTTCAGCCAGACAAGCTCCTCGTCGCGGTAGAGAACGCAGGGTTCAGGCGCGGGAATCTGGCGGGGGATGATGGGCGGCGCAGGCGACTGGCTGTTGTAGTTGTTGATCTGGCAGCCGATGGGATTCGTGCCTTGGGCGACGTTCTGCGGGCCGCCGTGGCTGGCAAAGCTGTTGCTCTGCACATCCCCGCTGCCGGAGAAGGTTTTGCCGTCGCCGTCCACGTGCTGGTTGATGGTGCAGTCCTTCATTTCTCGTAATGGAACCTGCACGAAATGATGGTCAGCACATCCTCGGCTGGTTCATATACCAGCCGGTGCTCCGAGTTGATCCGCCGTGACCAGCAGCCCCGCAGGTTCGCCTTCAGCGGCTCAGGCTTGCCGATGCCAGTGAATGGAGTCCGTTGCGCTTCCTTGATCAGGTCATTGACCCGCTTCAGGAGCCGCCGGTCATTCTCCTGAAACCAAAGATAATCGGCCCAAGCGGATTCGGTGAACAGCAGCTTCATGGATCAATCAGCTCCCTTTCTGTGCCTTTGCCTGCTCTTGCTTCCTGAAGCGAGCGGCGCAGATGCTCGGCATTGGCAGGATTGGACAGCAGATACAGCGTCTCCTGCCAGGAGTTGAATTCCTCCAGCGACATCAGCACTGCCTTGCTGCCATTCTCATTCAGCAGGATGGCAGGCTCCGCATCCTCTATGATCTGCTCAATCAGAGCATCCAGATTCCTCGCCGCCTGCATGACTGGAACTGCGTTCATTGTTGCCTCCTTTGGTGTGGTGCCGTCTGCCTTCAGCCCGGCTGACGGATGTTGTCTGCTCCGCTTCTCAGCATACCAAAGAGCCGACAATCTTGCACCCGCTTCCCCTCATGGCAGCACCGTCTCCGCAATCATGCGGATGGCCGTCACCGCCTGCCGAATCTCTTCCGCCGTGGTGAAACAGCCCGGACTGAGCCGCACCGTGCCCAGCGGCAGGGTGCCCAGCGTGCGGTGGGCGAGCGGAGCGCAATGCAGGCCGGTGCGCACCTGAATGCCGTGGTTGTGATGGAGAATATTGCCGATGTCCTCCGGCTCCCAGCCGCGAATGCTGAACGAGAGAATGGCGATGCGGTCTTTGCCCGGCGGCGGGCCGTGCAGCGTCAGGCCGTCGAGTTCGCTCAGGCCGCGCCAAAGTCCGGCGAGCAGAGCTTCTTCCTTGACCCGCACCTTGTCCACGCCCTCTGCCGCGAGAAAGGCAATGCCTTCGCCCAAAGCCAAGATGCCCGGCACATTGGGCGTGCCTGCCTCGAAGCGTTCCGGCCACTCCGCTGGCTGCTCCTCAGAGAGCGAGTTGAAGCCGGTGCCGCCTTCCCGCCACGGCCGCAGCGACTTGATGCGCTCGCCGATGATCAGCGCACCGGTGCCTTGCAGGCCGTACAGCCCCTTGTGGCCAGAGAAGACCAGCAGATCAGCGTTGAGGCTTTTTTGGAAGTCTATCGGCAGCAGACCGGCAGTCTGCGCCGCATCCACGAGCAGATATGCCCCGCGCTCCCGCACCAGCCTGCCAATTTCTGCCACCGGCTGCACTGCGCCGGTCACGTTCGAGGCATGGGAGACCACGACTAAGCGGGTGCGGTCGGTCATTCGGCGGGCTACCTCGTCCGGGTCAAGGCGGCCTGCGCTGTCGCAGGGCACGATGTCCAAGCTGATGCCGCGCTCCTGCTGCAAACCGCGCAGCGGGCGGAGCACCGAGTTGTGCTCCATCGCCGAGATAAGGACGTGATCGCCCGGATCGAGGAAGCCTTTCAGGGCGAGATTGAGGCCGTCGGTCGCGCTGGCGCAGAAGATGATGCGGTGCTCGTGCGGAGCGTTAAAGAAGCGGGCCAGGCTGCGGCGCGTCAAGCTGAGAACATCCCCGGCCTTGCGGGCAAAGGCGTGCGTGCCCCGCCCCGGCGAGCCGCCGCCGTGCTCCAGCCAGTCATGAACAACAGCCCGCACTCGCTCCGGTTTCGGCCACGTTGTCGCGGCGTTGTCCAAATACAGCATGACTCAGAGGCTGTAGAGGGACTCGGCCTGCCGCTGCCAGCCCTGCTGCATGGCCAGCGCATCAAGGTGGAGAGATGACCAGTCGGCGAGCATCAGCCCGTTGTCGTCCTTGCCGGTATAGGTCTTGATGTAGCCTTTGCACTGCTGGCAGCAGTCTATGCGGAACGGCTCGTCCTCCGGCTCGATGATGGAAAGCTGGCTCTGCTCCTCATTGCCGCAGTGCGGGCAGCCGATGCGCTTGTACTCCCAGCGGGTTGCGCAGCAGCCGCAGACTAAAAGCCGCTTGCGGCCTGTGCTGGTGCGGACAAGCTGCGCCATGCTCGGCCCTGCGCCGCAGAGCGGGCAGATGGGTTCTTCCCAGGCCAGCTCCGGCAGACGCTGCTCCAAGCCCTCGCGCCAAGGGGCCAGCAGTTTGGCCAGCAGCTTCCAGATGAGGAAGCGGGCTAGGCCGTCCCCGGCATCTTCTGCACCAGCAAGCTGAGATTCAATCAGCCGCGCCGCTGCTGCTGGCTCGTGCTGGACTTGCTCCCGAAGCTGGCTGCACTGCTGACAGAACTGTTCTGGCAAACCTTCAGTAGGCATTGCTGTTAGAACCTGCCGCAGCAATTCGCCTGCTTGGGCAAAGAAGGGCGCATCAGGGCGGTGATGGAGCAGCAAAGGAAGGTCTGTTGTAGGGGCGGTTCGCGAACCGCCCCTACCCGCAGACGGGCAGGCACAGAGGCCTGCCCCTGCGAATGCCTCTTCCAAACACCGATGCAGGCGCACCAGCTCGGCAAGGTGCGGATGTGCCTCTGTCCACTGTTCCATCATGCCTTGGCCAGATTGACTAAGCACGCCTTGGTCTCCTGTATCCACGTGTTGGGATCGCCTGCGTCAATGGTGATCAGGTTGGTGCTGGCTGCGGTGCTGAGGCCCTTGTAGCCCCAGTTGTAGGGCATCCAGACAATGAAGACCTCCTGTCCGTTGACCTGCAAGGTCTGCATCCGCTTGGTGACCAAAGTCGGCACGGTCAGCTCGCCCCGTGCTGACCAGACCCGCACTTTGTCGCCGCTGGCGATGCCGAGCTTGCTGGCCAGCTTCTCCGGGATTTCGACAAAGGTCTCCGGCACCATCTCATTCAGCCACGGCACGTTGCGGGTGAAGGTGCCTGCGCACCAGTGCTCGGCAAGACTGGAGGTGCAGAGGACGTAGGGATAGTCCTTGACCGCGCCCACCGGCTGTTTGGTCTTGATGCGCGGGTACTTGACGCAGGGATTGACCGCCACGTTCGGATGAAGGACGTTGCCGGTCGGGCTTTCCATCGGCTCGTAGAACTCCGGGAAGGGGCCATCTGCCGCCACCGAAGAGCTGTCGCGAGGCAGCCCTTCTGCGCTGGCTGCGTCCGGGTCTTTGTACGGGGCGGTGAAGAGGCGGCCAAGCCCTTCTGCCGCCATGCGGAAGGGCCTCTGGCCGCTGGGCTTGTCCGGGCCTTCGTCGGCTTTAGGCACATCAGGGGTGTCGTGCCCGGCCCACTTGCCCTGATCAGCATCCCACCAAATGAGCTTGTTCGCTTCGTCTAAGGGCTTGCCCTGTGCGTCGCAGGAGGCGCGATTGTAGAGTACCTTCATGTTGCCGGGCCAGCTCCAAGCAAATTCGCGATAGAGGCCAAGGCCGCTGGGATCAGTCTTGTTGTCCTTGCGCTTAGTAAGATTTTTGCCGCCGCCGAAGACCCCGGCGTAAACCCAGCAGCCAGCGGAGGTGCTGCCGTCGGCCTGAAGCTCGGCAATGCCTTTGAGCGGCTCGCCGGTCTTGAGATTGCTGCCGTTGATCTCCTTCAGCACGGCCTCGGCCATATTCTCCTTCGGATAATCCCATACCGCCCGTTTGAATATCTGGTCTTTCTCCTCGGCAGAGGCCGCATACAGCTCGCGCACCTTGCGGAAGAGCAGGTCAATGATCTCCAAGTCGCTTTTGGACTCGCCTGTCGGTTTGATGCCGGTGTAGCGCCACTGCACCAGACGGCCTGAGTTGGTGACAGTACCCTCTTTTTCCAAGAAGGAGGCCGCAGGCAGGAAGATCACCTCGGTCTTGACCG
>NZ_JBLWEP010000047.1:0-13908 GCF_048287355.1 Candidatus Electronema sp. TJ | reverse complement strand
TGAATCCGCCCGCCCACGAGATCAGCAGGGCGGCCAAGGCGAAATCATCCAGCACGCCGATCACCGGCAGCCATTCCGGGATCACATCCCACGGCGAAACGATGTAGGCCAAGCCCAGCGCGAGGATCAGCTTGACATAACGCGGCGTGTTCTTGGCGCGGAACACCGCCCAGGCGTGTTTGGCCATCAGGGCGGCGCGGGTGAAAGGATTCAGCTGCTTGGGAGACATATGCGCACCGGCTTGGAGATGATTCTTCGGGATATTCACTGTTTTCAGCGCGTTCCTGGCTGTTTCAAGCGTCTCGTCCGCCGCTTCGAGCGTCACGTTTCACGCTTTGAATGCCTCACTCGACGCTTCGAGTGCCTCGCTTGAAGCATCGAATGCTTTGTTTCACGCTTCAAACGTTGCGCTGCACGCTTCAAATGCTTCACTCGACGCTTCGAGTGCCTCGCTTAAAGCGTCGAATGCTTCGTTTCACGCTTCAAACGTTCTGCTTGAAGCGTGAAATGCTTCACTCAACGCTTCGAGTGCTTCGTTTGAAGCATCGAATGACTTGCTTCACGCTTCAAACGTTCTGCTTGAAGCGTCAAATGCTTCACTCGATGCGTCGAATGCCACGCTTGAAGCGTCGAATGAGGCATTTGAAGCGTGCAGCGTGGCGTTGCCAAGGCGGAGCAAAGATCACCATTGCATGGTCAGAATGATTCCAAGGCTGTTTGTGCTCGCGAATGGAGTCAGCCTCGCATCTTTGTACGGCTCCGCGAAATACAAACCGCTGAGCGTGCCGATCACCGCGCCTGCAAGAACGTCTTCAACGTAATGTTTATCCGAATCAATCCTGGTCCAGCCGGTATATGCCGCGCCAATATAGGCTGGAATGCTGTATTCCCAGCCATATCGCTTGTGAATGAAGGCTGCGGCTTGAAATGTTGTTGAAGTGTGGCCGGACGGAAAGGAATGATCGTCTGAATCATCTGGCCGGTCTTTGTGAACAGCATATTTCAAACCTTGCGTCACAGCCTGATTGGCAAGAAAACCTTTTGCGAACTGCCAGCTGCCTTGATAATCCTGCTTGTACACAGTTGAACCAAAGGCTATTGCTGGAATCGCGCCCAGCAAAACATCTCCAGATGTTTCAACAAAATCTGAAGCTGCCGCCAGCTCGGCGGAACAGATGCCGAACGTTCCCGCAGACAGCAAGACTGCTGCTGTTCTCTTCCATATTGTTTTCGAGCGCATGGCTGTTCTCCTGCAAACAAGCAGTGCGAAGAGTGTGATGATTCCTCATCAGCGCACGGCTTTGCTGATGAGATCCTTGTCGAAATAATTGAAATTCATGCCTGCATCCACGACAATGGTTTGACCGTTGATGCCGGAAGAGCGCGGCGAAAGCAGGAAAGCGGCTGCGTCGGCGACTTCTTCGGTGCGCAGGGCCTGCTTGCGGGGAATGATCTGCTCGGCGAAAATGTAGGAGTCGATATAGCCGGGTATGCCTGCCGAGGCTGAGGTTTTCAGCAGGCTGGCCCCGACCGCGTTGAAACGCACCCGTGAAAAGGCCGAGAAAGATTTGGCGAGAAAGCAGAGCGAGGAATCCAAGGCCGCTTTGACCGGAGCCATGTAGCCGTAGTTCTCTGAAGCCATGCGGGTGGTGGAAATGGAGATCGTGACCATTGCAGCATCCTGGTCAAGCAGCTCTTTGAAGTGCTTGGCAATGGCGATGAAGGAGAAGCAGGAGATGTCTATGGCTTGGAGGAAATCCTTTTTCACTGTGGCGTGAAAGGGCTGCATTCCTTCGGAGTAGTTGGCAAAGGCGATGGAATGGACAATGCCCGCAATCGGGCCGCCCACCTGCGCGGCAATCTCATCCCGCACCCGGATGATGTTCGCCTCGTCCTCCACATCGCAGCAGAACACCGGGCTGGCGGGAAAGAGCTTGCGGCAGGTCGCGGCCCGTTCCTCGCTGCGCACGACATGCATCACTTCCGCCCCGGCTTCAAGCAGCGTTTTGCCGATGGCGCAGGCCACGGATTTCTTGTTCGCCAGCCCAAAGACGACGATCTTTTTGCCTGCCAGCTTGAGAAAATCCATATCAAACGCCTCCTCCTTTCAAGGCGCAGGCGAATTCCACCTGCACCGCTGTTTTGCCGCCCACCTGCACGCCGCCTTTGAGAAACCAGGCCGGTCCGACCTGTTCTTTCAAGGCCGCCGAGATTTCAATCAGATCGCCGGGCCGCACCTCACGCTTAAATTTCGCGCCCAGAATGCGCGTCAGCACCGGAACACCCTGCATATCCTGTGTGCCGCGCATGGTTTCGGCAATCAGCAAGGCTCCAGCTTGAAAAACCGCCTCGCAGAGCAGCACGCCCGGCATGATGGGATAGTCAGGATAATGCCCTTTGAAGACATCCAGCTCTGCGGACACCGTTGTTTCCGCACGGATTGCGCTCTCAGTCAGCTCCAGCACCCGGTCAAGCCAGAGAAAAGGCGGGCGGTGCGGAATCCGGGTCATGATGAACTCCCTGTCCATCACAAGCCTCCGGTTATTTCCAAGACCGAGCCGTTGATGTAGGCGGCGTTCTTTCCGGCGAGGAAAAGCACTGCGTCTGCGACTTCTTCTGGTGTGCCGAAGCGGTTTGCAGGCACTAATTTCTTGTATTCCTTCATCTGTTCTTCAGAAAGGTCGTCAATAAAATCCGTGCTGATGAAGCCTGGGGAAACACAGTTGACTGTGATCTTCCGTTTCGCCACTTCTTTGGAGAGCGATTTCATCAGCCCGACTTGCCCGGCCTTGGATGCGGCGTAATTTGCCTGTCCGGCAAAGCCAAGATGGCCCATCGGCGAGGTGATGAAGATGATCCGCCCGTATTTCTGCTTCAGCATCAGCGGAAGGACGAAGCGGCACATGTTATAACCGCCGGTGAGGTTGACATCAAGCACCCGCTGCCAGTCTTCCTGCCGCATCATGGCTAAAACTGCGTCGCGGCGGATGCCGGCATTGTTGATGAGGATGTCAATGGTCTCGAACTGCTCCTCGGTCTCCCGGCAGAAGGTTTCCACGGCCTTGCAGTCGCTGACATCGATTTTATGCAAGCGCAGCCGCCCGTCTGCTTCAGGATGCGCGGCTGCAAAAGCGGCAGCTGCGGCTTCATCGCCGCTGTACAGGCCAAGCACCGTTGCGCCTTGAGCCAGCAGAGCCTCGGCAACAGCCTTGCCTATGCCTTTGGTCGCGCCGGTGACTATGGCTTTTTGATTGATGAAGGTGTTCAAAAGGATTTCTCTTGGTTGTTTGTTCAGCAACAGCCCGTAGTGGAGCTGCAAATCAGAGGCGCAGGCGAGGGCTGTTCCGCATCAATGATGATGGCCGTAATCGCCAAGGAACAGCTCGTGATATTCCTTTTCCGTCAAATGCCGACGCAGCAGGCCGGTGAGATACTCGACCAAGCCGCTGATTTCCTCGTCCGCAAGACGGGAGGGCAGGGCGTTCAGCAGCTCGTCGCGGCTGAAGAGACGGAGAAAAAACGAAAGCGACCGTTCATCGGTCGCCCGGTTCAGGCCGAAGCAGATTTGTTCAAAGCCGCTTTCCGACGGCGGCGGGCTGTTCATCCTTGCAGCACCTTCCAGAAGACTTTGCGGCTTTTAGGCCCGTCGTACTCGCAGAAAAAGATGTGCTGCCACATGCCGAGCCGCAGCTCGCCTTTGGCGATGAACACCGTGACCGTGCTGCCGGTCAGGCTGGCCAGCGCATGAGCAGGCGAGTTTCCCTCAGCATGACGGCAAGGATACGTGCTGGAAATGAGCTGGCGGAAGAGGCCAATCAGATCAAGCCGGACTGACGGGTCGCAGCCCTCGTTGATAGTCAGCCCGGCAGTGGTGTGCGGATTGAAAAGGAACAGAATGCCTTCTTCAATGCCTGCCGTCTTGACTGCCTGCCGGGCGTTGTCGGTGATGTCCACGAACTCCGCTGCGGAATTCGTGGACACTGTGAAAAGACCTGAACGCATCAGTTCTGCAGCTGCCACTGGCCGTAGGAATTGCGGCAGGCGGTGCTGTAAGTGCGCTCGGTGCGGCCGTCAATCACGGCCACGATCTCCGCCTTGCGACAGACCTGATTGTTGGGGCCATTGTAAGCGGGCTGCGGAATAACCTGATACTGATTGCTGGTGTCTGGGTTCGTCCAAGCGACCGGCTGGCCGGAAGGTGCTCTGTCGTAAGCTGACATGAGCTGCTGCTGGTCGTATTTGTCCATTTCGTTGCCGATCGCGTAGCCAAGGATCGCGCCAATTCCGGCACCGAGCAGGGTTGACTGCGTGTCGCGACCGATGGCTTGTCCGGCAAGGGCACCTGCGGCCGCGCCGCCCACGCCGCCCACTTGGGCTTTGTTGCTCAGGCAGGATGAGAGCAGGAGGGTGGAAAGGGCGGCGGCTATAAGGTGTGTCTTTTTCATGAGTTCCTCCAATTGTTTGGTGAGTGGCTCAGCAGGCGGCCTGCCAAAGCAAGGCGGGCTGCTGAAATCTGCTGACAGTTGGCTGAATTATACTCTATGCGGTCTTGCTTTTTCAATCGCAATGCGCTTTTTCCGCCGGAGAGGCGCGACAGGTGAAAAAAAGTTTGACTGGCGCACATTTTAGGCTAATCTGGGAGCCTGCGGCATTTTTCTTCAGCCAGACGACACAGGGAGGCAACCGTGAGAGTGGGGATGGAACCTTTGTCCTTTGTCAGCTCCGCCTTAGCCGGACAGCTGCTCAAGCGGCTGAGCCGCTTGGTCGGAGACCGGGCGCAGGAGTTGAATTTGCTCCGGGATGAGTTCGGCGATCCTGAGGAGCTGGCCCGCTGCTACGTCGAGCCGCATCTTCAGGATCGCTGCCCGGCAGTCCGGCGCAGAAGCGGCTGCCAGACGGTTCCGCGCCAAACGGCCTTTTCTTTGCTCAATCGCTTTCTTGACGGAGGAGTGTCCCGCTGCCGAGACGGCAGTCACCAGCTTTTCCTGCTGGCCGAGGCGGGCGCGGGCAAGACCTCGCTGCTTCTGATGGTCAAGCTGATGCAGCTGGCGGGATTCTGGCCCGCAGGCTGCCGCTGCGAGCTGCTCCGGCTGGGCCGGGACACGCTGGCCCAGCTTGCCGCCATGGACAACAGGTCTGACACTGTGCTGCTGTTGGACGGCCTGAACGAGGACAGCGCGGCACAGAACCGTGTCGGGACGCGGCTGCTGGAGCTGCTGGAGGCTGGCTGGGATTTCCGCCGGGTGATCATCACCTGCCGCACCTTTTTTTTTCCGGACGTGATCTCCGCTCCGCCCGGGCATCTGATCATCCGGGGCATGGCCGGATACAACTGCCCGGTGCTGCATCTCGCGCCTTTGGATGACCGGCAGACGCAGGAGCTGCTGCGCAAGCGGCTGTCCTTGCGTGGCGGCTATCTTGGCCTGCGAAGTTTCAACGCCGCCCGGCAGAGGACGCAGGCTTTCCAGCTTGCCAGTCAGCTTGAGGAGCTGCGCTGCCGGCCTCTGCTGCTTCAGCATATTGAGACCTTGCTGGAGGCGGATGGTGGTGGGCGGTGGAATATCTACACCATGTACGAGGCCCTGCTGCGGCATTGGCTGGAGCATAAGCTGGAACTGCTCAAAGAACAACGGCATGACAGCGGCCTGTGTCTGCCCAATCGTGCCGAGCTGCTCAACGCCTGTGTCCGGGTGGCCCGCTGGATGGAGGAGCAGGGACGGCATGAGATTGCGGAAAAAGATCTCTGGGAGCTGCTCTGCGAGGATGCCAACACCTGCTGGCTGGACCGTTTTGAGGCGGATCCTCTCTCGCTGCTCTGCAAAACCTCGGAACGAGCCTTCCGTTTCCGGCATTCCACCTTCCGCGAATTCCTGCTCGCCTACGCCTTGGTCAACGACCGCCAGCCGCTGACTTTCCCGGTGCGGGCTACAGATCAGCTGCTGCGCTTTCTTGAGCTGGCAGGGGGGCTTGCTCCCCATTCAGGTCGACTTGACCTCTCCGGTTTCAACCTGCTCCGCTATGCTGACAGCTATGGCTCTTTGTTTTCTTGGCAGGATCAACTGACCCGCAAAGGCGGCAGGCCGCCGGTGGCCGGGCCGGAAATGATCATTCTGCCCGGAGGCCGCTTCCGCATGGGGGCGGCCTCAGACAGCGAGCCGGAAAATGCGCGGCCTGCCCATGAGGTGGAGTTGGACAGCTTCGGCATAGGCCGTTATCCGGTCACATTTGCTGAATTTGATGAATTTTGCATGGCCACAGGCCGCGCCAGGCCGCGAGACGAGGGCTGGGGTCGAGACAGAAGGCCAGTGATCAACGTGAGCTGGCAAGATGCGGCGAATTACTGTGAATGGCTTTCCCGGCAGACTGGCAGAAGCTATCGTCTCCCCACTGAGGCTGAATGGGAATATGCCTGCCGGGCCGGAAGCTGCGCCGCCTACTGCTTCGGCGACGATGCCGACCAGCTTGGCCGCTGGGCATGGCATGCGCAGAATTCGGAGCAGCGCACCCAGCCAGTGGGAGGCAGGGAACCGAACGCTTGGGGCCTGCACGACATGCACGGCAATGTCTGGGAGTGGTGCGCGGACTGGTACGTCAAGGATTTCTACACAACGTGGGCAGCCCGCAATCCTGCTGGTGCGGAGCATGGCTCAGGCCGGGTGCTGCGCGGCGGCTCGTGGGACAGCAGCGCGAAATTCGTCACCTCCTATTTCCGCTTCTGCCTCTCGCCGGGACTGCGGATCATCCGGGCTGGATTCCGCGTCGCTCTGGGCGGGTGAAAAGCAATGCTTTTATGTCCCAGCTCCGCGCACGGCAACAGACGCAGAGCGGACCGCTCCAGATAAGCTTTTCTTTTTGGGTTTGCAATCACGAATCTCTGGAAGGATGTCATCGTCCAGCCCGTCTTTCTTAAATTCAAAGACGCAAAAATTTGAGGAATGGACTTCGGCGACAAAGAGTCCGTTTTCTTTTTCAGGCATGATTTTTACACGGATGTAAGGAACAAGCATTCCATTCTTTTTCGATTCCCCGTCATAGCGTTCCGCCAGATTAAAACCAGCCTGCAGAGCGTCCTGCGCTGTTTTTCCATATGCTTTCATGCAGGCGACAGCCTGAGCTGTTGCAAATGAAAATACGACCAAACAAAATATGACAACGAAGACATAATATTTCCTCATAACGCTGCCCTCTCAATCCCTGCTCGCATCATAATTATTATTCTTAACTTTAGCTTAAGGGATAAATGAGCAAGAGTCAATCCGATGAGAAATATTTTTCTTGATCAGCTGCGGCATACGCTGCAAAAAAACAAGGCCCTGAATCCGACATGTTCTCGGATTCAGGGCCTTGTTTCTCGCTGAATTAAAATACGGAAGCCTCAGTTCAGCTCAAAACGCACGGGCACTTTAACCCACATGGCTTTCCGTCTGCCGTCGACCGTTCCAGGCTGAAATCTCCAGCCGCGCACGGAGTTCAAAGCCGCCTTGTCCAAGATGCTGTGGCCGCTGCTGGCAAAGAGGCGGAGATCGGAGACAGAACCGTTTGCGTCAATCAAGGCTTCGATGGTGACGACCCCTTGCAGACCGCGCCGGCGGGCCTGCATCGGGTATTCAGGCGGCGGGTTGCTGGCATAGAGCGGCGCAGCCTCCTGATCGCCTGCGCCAGAAGCGGTGTGGCTGCTGCTTTCCACCTGCTGTTGTCTTCGTGAAGACTGGGCCGCAGCATCACGCTGCCGCCGCTGCGGCTTCTCCCAAACCTGCACCTCGACTGGTTCTGCAACCACCGGCTCAGTCTCGACAAGCTCTTCTGCAACGATCTCTTCCGGCTCCGGCAGGGGCGGCAGCATCTCCAGCGGCCTGAGCGATGCAGGCGCGACTGTTGGCGGCTGTAGCAGCCTGCGGGCCACCCGGCTCTGAGGGGGCGGCAGCTGCTCCAAAGGCTTATGCTGCACCCGATTCAGTTCTTGCACCGGCTTCCTCCGCTTGACCACCTTGCTCTGCGGCGGAGGCAGCGTCTCCAGCGGCTGCTGCGTGACCGGCTTCAGCTCTGGCGGGGGCGGCAGCTCTTTGGCAATGGTCTTTTGCGGCGGGGGAAGGGGAGGGGGCTTCTTCAGGGTGACGACGATCTTCTCCGGCTTGGGCAGCTCAATGGGCCGATGCTCCATCTGCCATGAAAGCAGTGCGCCGTGCAGGGCCAAGGTCAGCAGGCTTGCTGGTAGCAGCCGCTGCGCCGCCTCGTTCATGGAGCCTCCTGAAGCGAGGCTTGCAGGGAGATGCGGGACAGCCCGGCCTGGCTGACGCTGTCGAGCACGCTGTACAAGCTCTGATAGGACACGGTCTTGTCCGCGAAGATTTGCAGGTCAAGCTCTTTGCCCTCAGGCTCCTTCGCCTTTTTCTCCGTCAGAATCTCCCGCAGACGCTCCACGCCGCTGAAGGATTCGCCGCCGTCCACTGAGATGAGCAGCCCGTTTTTGTCAGACAGGATTGTGATGTTCACCGCCTCCTGCATCTCCACTGCCGCGCTGCTGGACTGCGGCAGATCAAGCTGCTTGCCATGATGCACAGCCATAGACATCATGGCGTAGATGAAGAAGACCAGCAGCAGAAAGATGATGTCCATCAGAGGAGTCATCTCAAGACGGACAGGAGCGATGCCTTTCCTGCTCAGCTTCATCGCATGGCCTCCTGCGCTTGATTCTTGCGACAGACCACCTCAAGCCTGGTGGCGTATTTCTCCATGAAGTGGATGGCGTGCTCGACCCGGCTTTTGAAGTAGTTGTACGGAAAGACTGTGGCGATGGAGATGACCAAGCCCGCAACGGTGGTGATCAGGGCTTCGGCGATGCCGCCGGTGACCAGCTTCGGGTCGGCCATGCCGCTGCCGCTCAAGACGCTGAAGGCGGACATGATGCCGGTCACGGTGCCCAGTATGCCGAGCATTGGCGCGACCGTGATAATAGTGTCCATCACCGGCATGAACTGCGACATCCGCTTCACGATCTGCTGGGCCTCGTCCTCCATCGCCTTGGCCATGTCAAAATCGCGGTGCAGGATGCCGGAATGCAGCACGCGCACCACCGGATCCGCGCAGTCCTCAGTCTTCTGCTCGATCAGTGTCCATTCTCCCTGCCGCGCCATGCCCAGCACCTCATCCCGCAGCGGGCGGTTGCGCCGCCTGACTATGCCTGCCCAGAAGAACGTCCGCTCCAAGATGACGGCGGTCACAACGATGGAGCAGGCCAGCAGGGGCCACATGACCCAGCCGCCTTTGTCCATGAGATCCAATATCGCTGCTGTCTGCATGGTTTTCAGTATGATGATGGAGTGATTGCTCAATAGCGGACAGAGAAAGTCAGCATGGCGGAGAACGGGGCACCCTGATAGAAGCTGGCCTGGCCTCCCCGGCTGTCGTCAGAGCCGCTGATGCTGGAGATGTATTCCTTGTCCAGCATGTTGTTCAGTTCCAAGGAGAGCTTCATCTCTTTGCTTTGGAGCAGAGGCGGCAGAAGCCAGCTCATGCGCAGGTCAGCAACAAAGGCGGAGTCCACCTCGTTCTGGTTCTCCGCGTCGGCGTAGCGTTCGCCGAGCCAGCGCAGCATGGGGGCTATCTCAAACTGCCGCCAGTTCCAGATCAGCCCGGCCTTGACCATCCACTCCGGGCTGTCTATGACCTGATTGCCCTCGGTGGGACGGCGTTTGCCTGCGTAGCTCAGATCCTCGTCATAGGTCATTGAAGTCCAAGTCGGATTGACAAAGGCGGTGAGCTGGCTGCTCAGATAGGCGTTCATCTCCAGATCAAGGCCATAGCCGGTGGCCTCGCCCACATTCTGCTGGTAGTTCAGGCCAACGCGGGGATCATAGATGGTGGTCAGCAGATTCTTGTGCTTGCCATAGAAAAGCGTGGGCGCGACCTCAAAGCTGCCGGAAGTCCAGCGCAGGCCAAGGTCAATGATGTCCGCCTGCTCAAAGTCATAGCCGGCAAAGAGGTCTTGCAGGCTGATGCCCTTGGCCAAGAAGGCCGCGCGGTTCTGGCTGTAGATATTGTGCAGGGGCAGATACGAGTAGGGCCTGATGAAGGTCTTGCCGTAGCTGGCGCGGCCTTCCAGCTCATTGCTGAAATGCCAGGCAGCCGCCGCTGTGGGCAGCCAGATATCCAAGGTCTTCTCCTCCTGATCAATATCAGGGGCGCGCTTCAAAGCGTAGGGCGCGGTCTTGTCAGAGATGTAGCCCTTGCTGGCCGCCTCGGTGTAGCGGAAATACTTGAGACCAGCCTGCCAGTCCAATACGCCGCGTGTTCCGGCCAGCTTGACATAGGGGCTGTTGATCCAGCTGTCGTCGTCGCTGACGGTCATGCGGCCATAGCCCCGATATGCAAGGCCGGAGCTGGTGAGGGCGTAGTTCTGGGTGAGGATGCTCGAATCCGCTCCTTCGAGATGATAGCCCAGCGTGCCCTTGACCGCGTCTTGCTCTGTCATGGCTTCAGCGATCAGGCCGGTGTGCTTGATGTCACGCAGCCGCTTCTGCACGCTGGCCGGAGTTCCGGCTGAAGAAGCCCCGCCGGAGGAGGAGGCTCCGGCAGAGGCCGCTGCCGGTGCGACTCCCTGCACTATCTCCGCATCTTCCTGTGTGCGGTAGGGTTTGACAGCGAGCCGCAGGCTGTCTGCGGCCTGCACAGTCAGAATGGCGAGCAGGTCATTGTTCTCGTAGCTGCCACGGTTGTAGCCGTAGTATTCAAAATCCTTCTCCGCCACGCCGGTTCGGGCGGCGTTGAAGTCCTTCTCGTAGTTTGCGGAAAGATTCTGCGTCTCCTTCCAAGTCAGCGGGCGGTACAGGTGCTGGTCAAGGTCATTGTGGTTGCACCAGAGCTTGACCTCGGCCTTTGCGCCAAGCGGCTGCGTCAGCGCGAAGTTGGCATTGTTGCGCGGCCCCAGCTCGCCCTCGCCGCGCCATTTGTCAGCCTGGCTGAAGGAATAGGAGCCGGAGACAGCTGCGCCTGCCTCTGTGACCGGGCCAGAGTCCAAGCGGACATAGCTGCGGGTGTAGCTGTTGGAGCCGAGACCCTGCTTGAAGCGCAGGCCAAAATCGCTGCCGGGCCAGTCAGGCCGCAGCTCGACTGCGCCCCCGCGAGAGCCTATGCCTGTGCCGATGTCGCCGGGTATCGCCCCCTTGTATAATGAGATGCCGCGCATGTTCTCCATGTCATAGAGATAGTCGCGCGGGCCAATGGGATTGCCGCCATGATTGGGCATTCCTTCCACAGTCATTGCGCCCATGGAGCTGCGCACGCCGCGTATGCGGACGCTGCTCATCTCCGCCGCCAGACCGGTGCTGTCCGGGCTTTCAACATTGACACCTGGAAGCATGTCCAAAGCGCTGTGCGCGCTGGTGCTTGCCCGTGCGCCTTGCAGCTCAATGCCTTTCGGCGTGATCTCGCTGCCGGTGTACACCGTCTCACTGGCCTGCATGGACGGGGTGATCAGCTTCTCGCCTGTGACCAGCACCTCCGCCATCTCTGTCTCTGCTGCGGCAGCCTGCGCAGCTGCGGCTGCGACGGCCAGCCCTGCAAGGGCAGCCCGCCGGTATCTCTTCGCCTTCAACGCTCTTCGTCCTTCTGGTGCAATGAATATCTGGATTCCCTTGCGCGGGAATGCTGTTTCTGATCATGGCCTATGCTCCTTCATAAACCATATTCCGCCCGCCCGCGCAATAAGGCGGAAAACTCATTTCTATAGGCAAAAGGCCCAGATGGCTTGGGCAGGAGCGGCCAAATCAGGTCGAATCATGATGCTCCGCCCTGTGCTTTGACCGGCATTCTCAGGGAGAGCGGAACGGTTCTCCGGCCTGCTGGTTTCGCTTCACACGAATCCGCGCTTTTGTATGTTCTCTGAGCCTGCTCATCGTCGGATGGTGAGCCTGCTCATCGTCGGATGATGAGCAGGCTCAGCGTCGGGTGGTGAGCCTGCTCACCGTTGTGCGCTGAGCAGGCTCACGACAGCAACGAATGCACGCATTTGATCGGAGCTGATGCGTGCGGCTCACAAAAAACAAGGAGGAGGGAAGGGGAGGGGAGGTGCAGGTCGGCAGATCAGGCTGGCCAAGGCAATAAAAAAGGGGCAGACACAGAGGTCTGCCCCTACAGCGCATCAGATTAAAACGCGCCGGAAAGCGCGGCTTACGCTTCCTTCCAGTCAGGCCGGAGGTGCAGCTCGGTGAGCTGCTTTCTGGCAACTGAGCCTGGCGCGTCGGTGAGCGGGCAGGTGGCCTTCTGGGTTTTCGGGAAGGCGATCACGTCGCGGATGGAGCTGGAGCCGGTGAGCAGCATCATCAGGCGGTCGAGGCCGAAGGCTATGCCGCCGTGCGGGGGCGCGCCGAATTCGAGGGCGCGGAGCAGGAAGCCGAATTTTTCCTCCGCTTCTTCCGCCGCAATGCCGAGCAGATTGAGCATCTTGGCCTGCATGTCGGTGGTGTGAATGCGGATGGAACCGCCGCCGATTTCGCTGCCGTTGAGGACAAGATCATAAGCCCGGCTGCGCACTTTCAGAGGTTCCGTTTCCAGCAGGGCAAGGTCTTCATCTAATGGCGCAGTGAAGGGATGATGCACCGCAGCGTAGCGTTTGCGCTCGGCATCGAACTCGACCAGCGGGAAATCCGTAACCCAGAGGAAATTATAGACATTGCTGTCCATCAGGCCAAGCCTGCGGCCCAGCTCAAGGCGCAGCTCGGAGAGGACTTGATTGACCACCGCCACGCTGTCCGCGCCGAACAGGATCAAATCGCCCGGCTCGGCGTTGAGTGCCTGGCGCATCGCCTCGATCTCGTTTTCATTGAAGAATTTGGTGATCGGTGACTGCCACTCGTCCTCCTTCACCTTGATCCAAGCCATGCCCTTGGCCCCGAAGCTGCCCGCGTAATTCGTCAAATCATCCAAGTCCTTGCGCGAGAACGTGCCGCAGCCTTTGGCGTTGATCGCTTTGACAATGCCGCCGCCTTCGATGACCGCGTTGAAGACCTTGAAGCCGCAGCCGCGCAGTTTCTCGGTTAAATCAACCAATTCCAAGCCAAAACGGGTGTCCGGCTTGTCGTTGCCATAGCGCGACATGGCCTCCTGATAGCTCATGCGCGGGAAGGGCGGGTTCAGGGCAATGCCGCGAGTTGCCGCGAAAACCTGCTTGACCAGCCCCTCGGCAACAGCCATGATGTCGTCCTCGCCGACAAAACTCAGCTCCAAGTCTATCTGGGTGAATTCCGGCTGGCGGTCGGCGCGCAGGTCTTCATCGCGGAAACATTTGACAATTTGGAAATAGCGGTCCATGCCGCCCATCATCAGCAACTGCTTGAAAAGCTGCGGCGACTGCGGCAGAGCGAAGAATTTGCCCGCATTAACCCGGCTCGGCACCAGATAATCCCGCGCCCCTTCCGGCGTGGAGCGCGTCAGCATCGGCGTTTCGATTTCCAAGAAGCCGTTTTCGCAGAGGAAGCCCCGCGCAGCCTGCGTCGCCGTGTGCCGCATGACGAGGTTGGCTCCGATTTCGGGCCGCCGCAGGTCAAGATAGCGGTATTGCAGGCGGATATTGTCCGAAACCTCGCTGTCTTCGTCCAACGGAAAGGGCGGAGTTTTGCTGCTGTTAAGGATGCGCAGCTCGCTGACCATGATTTCAATCGCCCCGGTCTTCAGCTTCGGGTTTTCCATGTCGCCGGGCCGCGCCTCAACCTTGCCGCGCACCGCCAAAACCCACTCGGAGCGCAGCTGGTGCGCCTTGGCGTGCGGCTCAGGGTTGACTTCCGGGTTGAACACAATCTGAGTGATGCCCCAGCGGTCGCGGAGGTCGATGAAGATAACCCCGCCGTGGTCGCGGCGGCGAAGAACCCAGCCCATGAGAACGACCTCCTGATTCAGGTTGTCGAGGCCGAG
>NZ_JBLWEP010000046.1:0-14006 GCF_048287355.1 Candidatus Electronema sp. TJ | reverse complement strand
CTCCTTCCGCCCGGCATGCGCAAGAAACTTTTCCGTGAACAGCAGAGGTCACAACTTGGATTACGTCTTAAGAACTATCAAAAATTGTTCTGACCACCAAAAAATTAGCCAAGGCCAAGATATGATCCTTGGGAGGAAAAAAATTGTTATTGACAGAGCGGACGAGAAAGGATATAGTTATGCGTCCATGTGACGCGGGGTGGAGCAGTCTGGTAGCTCGTCGGGCTCATAACCCGAAGGTCATCGGTTCAAATCCGGTCCCCGCTACCACGAAAATGCAAGGCCAGCAGATTTATTTCTGTTGGCCTTTTTGCGTTCTTTCTCGTTCCAGCCAAAAAAAACGAAGACAGCCTCTGTCTTCTTTCTTTCTAATAGCCAGTTAGTTTTTTATAGAATTTGAGAATTGTTCTCAAATTCTATAAAGCACCTGTCTCCATAAAGTCTTTTTTTTCAGCATGTTGCTGCTGCCCGACCGCCAATGTCAGGATAAGAAAACAAATTATTCTGATATGCTGAAGAAATTGTTTTGACAAAACTGCCTCCCGCTATTTAAGATGTAAGGTTTTTTGCGGGAGGTAGAAAATGTCCTGCGCTGCCTCTCCTGTTTTGGCCTCCGCTTTCATGCAGCAGAAGGAAAAATCTATGTCATGCCTGCCCTGCAACCGCGCCTGTCGGCAGAAGTTTCCCTGCGATGCGGAGAAACGTGCCGTTCAACTCCACAGCAAGTTCCAGCGGTGCGCAGGCTCCTCTGCGTTTCACTGAACTGGTTTGAACAGAGGCAGTTGCGGGCTGATGCGGCAACACGCAAGGAATGCATATGAAGAAAGTATTGCTGGTCGACGATGACGAGCTGATCCACGCGCTGATTGAAGCCGCACTAAGCAAGCACAGCGACAGTTTTGAGATAGTTCACGCCTTTGATGTCAAGAACGCGACGACAATCTTGGAGCGGGATGACATTTCTCTGATCGTCACGGATTTAGTCATGCCCGGTGGCGACGGTTTCCAGCTCATCTCACAGCTGCATGAAAAGCGTCAGGATATCCCCTGCATCGTCATGACCTCCTACGAGCTGCCGGAGCTGGAGCAGCGGCTGGAAGGCAAGGTTTTCCAGTTTTTCAAAAAGCCGGTCATGTCCCAAGAACTGGCTGACGCGATTCTCCGGGGTCTCAAAAGTCAACAGAAGCGGGGCGATCTCGGTAAATTCTCGGTGGTGGGCATTGTTCAGCTCATGGAAACTGAAAACACCACCTGTCGCTTGGATGTGCACCGGTTCGGTGACCACCACGACATCAACCAGTGCGTCGAGAAAAACTGCAAGGAGTTCCGAGGCAGCCTGTTTTTGGTGCAAGGCACGATTTATGACGCGGTCTGCGGCAAACTGACCGGCGAGGAAGCGGCACTTAAGCTGCTGAGCATGGAAGGTGTGCAGGTCAGCAGCTGCTTTCTTGACAGCAAAAGCATTGTCCGGCGGGTGCACAAAAGCAATCAGAATTTGCTGATCAGTGCCATGATCGAAAAAGATCATCAGCGCGAGGAGGCAGAGGGAGAAGCCGTGCTGCCTCAGCAAAAACTGCTGGAAGACGGCATCCGGCTCTGCGAGCGGCTGGAGTTCAGCCAAGCGCAGAAGCCGCTGATGAGCTTTGTCAAAGAGAATCGCCAGAGTGCTGAAGGCTGGCTTTGGCTTTCACGGGCAGTGACTGAGCCGAAGAAGATCAAGGCCGCTTTGGCCGAAGCGTACCGGCTTGCGCCGGAGCACGCGGAAATTATGGAGGATGTGGAGAAGTTCCGTCTTTTCGGCAACGCGGCGGCGGACGACCTTAAAGCCATCCGCTGTCCTTTTTGCTACGCCCCTTTGGAGCCTGCTGCTGCGGTTTGCGGCTTCTGCAAAGCCTGTCTGCTCACGGAATTCGCCTCCTTGACCAATCTTGATCCGGGCAGCGTCGAACAGCGGCTGCTCCGGCGGGCGGCGGGCCGTTTTGAAAAAGTGCTGGCGGCGGAGGTCAATCCCAAGATTCTTTTTTATGCCGGGGCAGTCTATCTCAATCTTAACGATTTTGACAAGGCTCTGACCTATTTCGACTTGCTGATTCCCATCATTCAGGTGGACAGCCGTCATCAGAAAGTGGCCGAGCAGGTAAACCGGATCGTTGAGCACATCGCCAGCAGCCAGCGGATGGAGGAGCGCGGACCGAGACCAGAGCAAGTTCGCCGCGAGAAGCAGATCATCGACAACCAAGTCAACAAGCGGACGGTGCTGGTGGTGGAAGACAGTCCGACCACCCGCAAGGTTATCAAGATGACATTGCAAAGCGGCGGTTTCCGAGTCATCGAGGCTGTGGACGGCGTGGAGGCCCTGAGCAAGCTTAACGACAACCGGCCTGATCTCGTGCTGCTGGATATCATGCTGCCCAAGATTGACGGCTACAAAATTCTCTCCATCCTCAAAAAGAACGGTGAAACCAAGGAAATACCTGTAGTCATGCTGACCAGCAAGAACCGGATCCTTGACAAGGTCAAAGGGCATCTTTCTTCGGCCAGTGCTTACTTGACTAAGCCGTTCAAACCGTCAGAGCTGATCAGTGTGGTCAGCGGCATTCTTGACAAACACGCCCCGGAAAGCGTGAAGGCGGCTGATCTTCAGCCCGGCTGAGCGCCGACCTGCCATAGTTAACATCAACGTTTAAAAAAAGGAAAAAAATGGCTAAGAAACTGCTGATTGTCGACGACAGCCCCACAGAGCTGAAACTGATCATGGATGTTTTCAGCGGCCCGGAATATACAGTCGTGACAGCGAGCGATGGCGAGGAAGGCGTGGAAAAGTCCAAGTCTGAGAAACCGGATTTGATCATTCTTGACGTGGTCATGCCGAAAATGAACGGTTTCCAAGCCTGCCGGACAGTTAAGTCCGAAGCGACGACTCAAGATATTCCGATCATTCTGCTGACCAGCAAGAACCAGAAGTCAGACGAGTTCTGGGGCAAGAAGCAAGGCGCGGATGTCTATCTGACCAAACCCTTTGATCCGGCGGAGCTGCTCAAGGCAGTCTCCGGCCTGCTCGTCTGAGAGCGGATGGTCGGCCGCACCAACACACCCGGTCAAGAATCCGGTTTGGCCGAGCTGCTTGCTGACATTGATCAGGAAGTTGCCGAGGAGCTGCGCTTTGAGCAGCTACAGACGGACCGCCTCAATGTGGGCAAAGCCGCCTTGACTGAGATAGGCAGGCATCTTTGCTTCCGGCTGTCCGGGCAGCATCTGGCTGTGCCTCTCGTCCATGTTCTAGAGGTCGGCGAGCTGGAGGTGCTGCGGCCCCTACCCTTTTTGCCTGACTGGGCTGAGGGCGTGACCAACATCCGGGGTGAGATTGTCTCTGTCTGCAATCTCGCCATTTTTTTTCAGACCGGCGGCAGAGCGCAGAAAAAAAGCCGCACCGTCATTATTCTCTATAATGGCGGGATGAAAACTGCCGCCATTGTCGACAAAATCACAGGCACCCGCCTGCTGCACACGCGGGAGGGACTGACCGGCAGCGGCCTGTCGGCAGTTCCGGCGGATTTTCTTGTCGGCGCAGCCCTGTTCATGTCCGAAGACGGTGAAAACCGGCTCGACATCCTCAACAGCGACAGGCTGCTCGCCGCCCTCAGACTGCAATGAAATCTCCCACCCTCAACCGATGAAGGAACAGGCATATGGACGGCATTGCAGCTGAATTCCTGCGCGAGGTGGAAGGGTACCTGCCGGATATGCGTGGTTGCCTTCAGGTGCTGATGCGGGATCAGGGCAACAGAGAGGCCGCTGAGGAACTGCATCGCATCGTCCACACCATCAAAGGCGCAGCGGCGATGGTCGGTTTTGACAGTCTGAGCAAAACCGGAGAGTTGTTGGAGCAGACGATGGAGCAGGTGCTGGAAGATGGGCTGGTTCTGGACAGAGAGATGATCGACATCTTCAGCGACACCACAGAGCGAATCGCTGTGTTCTGCGCTCAAGACGGCAAGGAGGACAAGCAGCTGCACAAAGAGACGCTGACCGTCTTTGCCCGACTTCAGCCGCCGCCAGTCCCGGAGCCGCCCAGTGATTCCATTGCCGCCATTCTTGATCAGCTGCTTTCTGTGTCTGGCGGAGAAGAAGAGTCTGCGGACGGCAATGAAAATGATGTGTTTCTACTCCTCGATGAAGAACTGGAAGAGCGCGTTGCTCCGGCGGAAAACGTGAGTGCGGCCTATGCTGCCGCTGATGAGCGGCCTTCTGAGGAAGATCCGCTGCATGCAGAGCCTGCGGAGACGGCTTTAAAGGATGCTGCTGCATTGAATGGGGCAACAGACCGTTTCTGCGAAATAATGGCAGTGCAGACAGCGCAGCTTGCGGCGGAGGAACAGCTTGAATATACGGCTGAGGATGAGCTGTTTCCTATGGATGCCGCAGAGGATGTCCTTTTTGCAGCACCAAGCGCAGAGACCGAGGACAACAACACCGCTGACACTGAGCTGTTAGAATGTTTTGCTGAAGAGGCTGCCGAGCATCTGGAAAATATCAGCCTGCAATTGCAGTGCCTGAGAGCCGCAGGGCAAAAGGATGCGCCGCTGACCGAGCCGCTGCGGGAGAATCTGCACGTGCTTCGCCGCTCGGTGCACACGCTGAAAGGTGCGGCAGCGGTGATCGGCATTGAGCCGGTGGCTGCTTGGAGCCGTCAGTTTGAGGATTTTCTCGACTGGCTGCACGACGATGCGCCGAGCTTCGGGCCGCAGGCGGTGGAGGCCATCCAAGAAGGCGCGGACATCCTCGCACGGCTGTCTGGGAATCCCTCCTGCGCCATTGCGGCGGAGCGGGATGAGGTGGCCAGCCGCTTTCAAGCTGTCATGGATAGAGCCACCGCCGAATCCACGCCCGCAGCAGAGGAACTGCGGACTGAAGATTCAAGCGGGCTTGAAAAGATTGTCGTCGCAAAAGAGAGTGCAGACAATCCTCTCATTTTTGAGGAGCTGTTCCGTGCCGAAGATGCGCAGGAAGACGACGATGACGACAGCCTCTTTCAGACAGCAGCTCCTGCGGACAGTTTGTTTGCTCCGCTGCCCTCTCCTGCCGCTGCGGAAGCGATTGACCCTGAGCTGCTGGAGTGTTTTGCTGAGGAAACGGCAGAGCATCTGGAAAATATAGATTTACAGCTCAAGCAGCTGGCCGCAGCAGCGGTCAGCGAAGTGGAAATTTCTGAGCCGCTGCGCGAGAATCTGCATTCGCTTCGCCGCTCGGTGCACACGCTGAAAGGCGCGGCGGCGGTGATCGGCATCAAGCCGGTGGCAGCTTGGGGCCATCAGTTTGAGGATTTCCTTGATTGGTTGCACGACGAATCACCTGCGCTGGGGCCGCAGGCAGTCGCCGCCATGCAGGACGGAGCCGACATCCTTGCCCGGCTGGCTGAAAACCCTGCCTCTTCAACAGCAGAAGAAGAGCAGGCGGCTGTCGTTCATTTTCACGCGGTCATGACCTCGCCGCATCCGCCTGCACCGGCGGATGTTCCCATTGCGTCCGCCTTTACTGCGCAGCCGGAAACGGCTGACCTGCCTTCCGCAGCAGAGGCGGACTTTTTTTCCCCCGAAGAACAGCCAGAAGCACTGTGCGACGAGTTGTTTCCAGCTGATGCCGACACAAGGTCTGCCGAAGAACTTTTCACTTTCGCAGAACCGGCTGCATCTTCTGCTGAGGCGGAGAGCGGGACAGAGGCGATTGATCCAGAACTGCTGGCCTGCTTCGCTGAAGAGGCTGCCGAACATCTGGAAAATGTTGATCAGCAGCTTCGTCAGCTGGCGGCGCAGACGGCAGTCAAGACGGTCTTGTCTGATTCGCTTCGGGAAAAGCTGCACTCATTGCGCCGCTCGGTGCACACGCTGAAAGGTGCTGCGGCGGTGATCGGCATTGAAGCGGTGGCGGCATGGGGGCACGAGTTCGAGGATTTTTTAGACTGGCTGCACGACGAATCGCCGACACTGGGGCCACAGGCAGTCGCAGCCATGCAGGAGGGCGCAGACCTGCTGGTGAAAATCACTGAACATCCGGCCCAGGAGCTTACCGAGAAAAAGGCGGCAGTCGCAGCCTGCTTCCGCAGCGTCATGGCGGGAGTTCTGCCGCCGCCTGCGCCTGCTGAGAGGCTGCCGGAGCCGGAAACCGCTTCTGAAGCTCCGCCAGCGCAGGAAAAAACCGCCGCCGAAGCGGTCGCTGCGCCGCCTGTTCCGGCCAATGAGCCGCAGCCGAGCGGGGTGCGGCGGGTCAACACTCTGCGCGTGGAGATCAGCAAGATTGACCAAGTGGTCGGACTGAGCGGCGACATGGTCATCAACTTGGGCAGCTTTGAGGCTTCTATGTCGGCGATGGCTGGCACCCTCAACGAGTTGGGCATGATTCTTCAGCGCCTGAAAAGCATTAACCACAGCTTGGAGGCAGGCTACGAGCTGGCCACTATTCCCTATCTGCGCGGCGCGGGCGAGGCTGGCGGCGGCCTGACCGAGGATTTCGATCCGCTGGAGATGGACCGCTACTCCGAACTAAATATTCTTATCCGCTCCCTGAGCGAGGCAGTCAGCGACCTCGACTCGATCATGGCCCAGAGCGCACTGGAGAATGTCGCTTGGCAGAAGACGGTCGAACGGCAGACGCGGGTTCTGAAGGACATTCAGAACAAAATGATTGGCCTGCGCATGACCCCGTTCTCGGTACTCTCTGCCAGGATGCAGCGCACCATACGAGAGGCCGAGCGCAGCACTGGCCATCCGGCTCAGCTCGTCATAGAAGGCGAGTCCATTATGATGGACACCCGCGTCTGGGACACTATGGCTGATGCGCTGATGCACATTCTCCGCAACTCGGTGGCCCACGGCGGCAGCCCGGACCGCCAGCTCACTGTGCATATCAAGGCTGAGCGGCGCGGAGGTCAATTCTCCCTGCGGATCAATGATGACGGCAAAGGTCTCGACTACGACGCGATCCGGGCCAAGGGCATGAAGCTTTACCCGCTGGAGCGCGTCGCCAGCATGAGCGACGAAAAGCTGGCCGCGCTGATCTTCCGGCACGGATTTTCCAGCGCAGGCGCGGTCAGCAACATTGCCGGGCGAGGCGTGGGCATGGACGTGGTGCGTGACGCAGTGCAGCTGCTCAACGGCTCGATTGAAATTTTCTCTGCGCGGGGCAAGGGGCTGGAGCTGCTCATACGTCTGCCGGTGAGCGTGGCCCAGCTCCATGTCGTCCTTGTCCGCTTGGCCGGACAGATTTACGCTGTGCCCATGCACGATATCCGCAGCGCGGCGAAGGTGAAGCGAGAGGAGATCAGCGGGCGCGACTACGAGACCGCCAGCGGAGAGCGGCTGCCGCTGATCAACCAAGCGGCCATTCCCGGCTTCCGTGTTGGCACAGCCGATGAGACCCCGCCGGAAAGCGAGCTGGCGGTGTTGCTCATCCATGTCGGCAGCAGGCAGGCGGCCCTTATCTGCGAGCAGATCATCGGCCAGCGCGACATTGTTTTCAAAGATTTGGGCAGTCATCTGCACAATGTGCCCTGCATCGCGGGTGTGACCATCATGGGTGACGGCAGCTTGGTGCCGATCATTCAGAGCGATGATTTGCTGAAAAAATGGGCCGCGCTGGCTGCGTCGACCGGTGAGACGACGGAAGAGGCGCAGGTGCAAGAGCGGCCATTGCAGGTGCTGGTGGTGGACGACTCGATCAGTGTGCGCAAGGTGGTTTCCAACTTCTTGCTCCAGCAGGGCTGGCAGCCGACCGTCGCCCGCAACGGCATCGAGGCATTGGAGCATATCCGCGAGGAGAAGCCCGACTTGGTGCTGCTGGATGTGGAGATGCCGCGCATGAACGGCTTCGAAGTGCTTCAGGCCCTGCAAAGCCAGCCGGAATTCCAGAGTATTCCTGTTATCATGCTCACTTCGCGCAGCGCGGACAAGTACCGCGAGAAGGCATCTCAGCTTGGTGCGCGAGGCTTCATGACCAAGCCGTTCAAGGAAGACGAGGCTGTTGACCTGATCCGCAGCATGACCTCCGGGCAGACACTGGCGGAGCTGCATGGATGAACCGCTTATTCAGCTCGGAAAAATGAAAAAAATTTGTCTGGTGCAAGAGGGCAAGTTTCTGTTGGGCATAGATGCTGAGGAGATACTTGCCCGGACAGCATGGGCCGAAGCCCAGCCGCAGCGCAGCTCATCAGTCAAGGCAGTTTATCTTGGTGCGCTGCTGTCCCGACAGGCGGACAAAACACCGACGGCGGAGGCTGTCTGCTTGGAGCTGCGCGACCTGCTCCTCATTGTCGATCAGATTGCCGCCGACGGAGTGGATTTGATCAATCCTCCTGGCCCGCTGCCGCCCGCTTGTCCGCGCTTGGCCGCCCGCCTCTGTCCGCAAGTGACCATCTGGGGCGACACGCCGGTGCTGCTGCTCAATCCGGCTCAAATTCTTCCAGTCGCTGAAGAACTGGGCGATGGCATCGGCATGGTCACCATGCCGGAGCCGGAAAAGGAAGCTGCCGTTGAGTCCGAATCCGCAGAAACCGCCCCTTGGGTATGTCCGGCAGATACAATAACGGACGAAGAACCGGAGGCCCAATGCTTCGCCGAGACGGCAGAGCCGGACGACTCCGCTGAAACAGCCTCCATTTCCTGCCCTCCGAATCAAGAGAAAGTCGAGCCGCAGCCAGAACCTCCATCTTCCTCAGAGCAGCAGAAAAAAGATGCTGCCGCCATCGACGAGGAAACATTCCAGAAGGTCATGGCGTGGACGGTTGCCTGCTTCAAGCGGCGCAAGCCCGGCGAGGAGCTGCGGCTCGGGGTTGAGCAGCTGCCGACTGAGCTGGCGGCGATGGTTTGGCATAAGGGGCTGAACAGAAACATCATCCAGTATCTGATTGATCAGATTGTCCTGCGCTGCCAAGAAAGCGCAGGCCGCAGAACCACAGGCGGAAAAAATGCAGACTGAGAGACAGGAGCAAAAACGGGCGGCTCTGCAAATCGTGATGGTGCGCATGGCCAACGGTGCGCAGGCTAACGAGCCTGCCCTGCTCTTCACAGCCCGGCAGGTGGAAGAGGTGCTGCCGGAGGTGCGGGTGCAGCCCCTGCCCTTTGCTCCAAATTGGCTGCTCGGTCTCTGCGCGTGGCGGCAGCAGTCCCTGCCGGTGATTGACGCAGCCAAGCTCTATGAGCTGGACTGCGCCTTGGAACGCGTTCTGCATGTGGTTGTGCGGACGGTTGTTCCAGAAAGAGGTGATGGCCGCCCCCGGCAGATGCTGCGCTGCCTGCTGAGAGTGCCGGGGCACATTGCCGCCAGCAATCTGCCCGCGCAGTGCGTTCCCGCCTCTGCTGAGGAGAGCGGTTTTGCTCCTGCTTTGGTTAAAGGCGTTTTCGCGTATGAGAACGGCCTGCTGATTGTGCCTGACCTGCTGCCTGCGCTTTGTCCGGCGGCTGACAGTATCTTCCAAATGCCTGTGAGCTAACGACGGTGCGGAAAATCCGTTACAGGTAATTTTCTTTGTCTGAGAAGGAGAAAACATGGCAAATGCGTCGAATGAAAAACCGGCGGCAAAACTCCTCAGCCGGGTGAAAAGGCTGAAGCCCTCCGACCTGAAGGGCCTGTTCACCGGCTGGCGGAGGAGCATCAGAAGCAAGCTGCTGTTCTGGCTGCTGCTGATCTCCTTGCTGCCCATGGCGGTCATCGCCCTGTTCAGCTACCGGTATTCCGCCTCGGCCCTGCAGCGGCAGTCCTTTGAAAACTTGGAGTCCACGCTCGCCTTTGAGCATGAGGCCCTCCAGCAGTACTTTGTCAGCCAAGAACAAACGCTGACCAGCCTCACTGACACAATGAACCTGTTCCAGCAGGAGGCGTTTGTCAAGCTGGGCGCAGTGCGCGACCTGCTGAAGGAAGAGATCACCAAATATATGGAGACGCGCTACAACAACGCCAACGCTTTTGGCAGCAACCCGGAGCAGACGGAAAACTTCGCTGTCTTCACCAAGGGCGAAACCGCCTTGGACAGCGATTTCGCCGACTATCTGAAGGGCTGGCTGGAGGCGCGCGATTTCCAGTCGTTGACCCTGCTCAGTCCTGACGGCAAAGTGCTCTATTCCTCTGATCCTGATATCAAGCCCGGCACAGCAGTGCAGGAGAAAAGCCTGGAGCAGAAAGCCCTTCAGCAAGGAATGCAGCAGACTTCGTTTGTGGATTACGGCCGGTCGTCGCTGTTTGCCGAAAAAATCGTCTGCTATTTTGCCACGCCTTTCAAATTGAAAGGCCAGCTTCTCGGCGCGTTTCTTTTCCGACTGAACGATAACGCCCTTGACTGGATCATGCAGCAGACTCCTGGCCTTGGTGAGTTTGGCGAATCGTATCTGGTTGGCATTGACGGCATGTTTCGTTCCAACTCGGCGTATTTTGAGGAGCCGACTGTAGCCAACCCAGCCTATATTGTGGACAGCGAGAGCATCGTCCATGCTCTGACCGATGTGAGCGGCGAAGAGACCACCGTCAACTATCGAGGCGACTACGTGTTGTCTTCCTACACCTTGGTTGAAATGTACGGGGTCAAATGGGTTCTGCTGGTTGAGGCGGATCAGGCTGAAGCCATGGTTCCTAAGCATCAGCATGATGAGGCGCAGGAGGAGCTGAGCGACCACCTGAAGGAAACTGATCACCTGAAGGAGACGGCTGAGAAGCACGGCTTCCCAGACATCTATCTGCTCAACCCGGACGGCTACATTTTCTATTCCGTCAAGGAAGGCAAGGAGCATTTCACCAACATTCTGACCGGCCCCTTTGCCAAATCCAAGTTCAACGAGGCGGTGCGCGGCGTTTTGGAAAAGAAGGAGCTGAAAATCAGCGACTACGGTTTCTACGAGGCCATCGGCGGCAAAGCAGCCGCCTTCATGGCCGCGCCGGTTTTGAACGAAAAAGGAGAGGTCAGCCTGATTGCCGCCATTCAGGTGCCGATTGAGCAGATCAACAAGCTGATGACCCTCCGCAGCCACTTTGAGGAAGGCTCCAAGCACCAGTTTGAAGGCGGCATGATCATGGCGGAAAACTACTTGATCGGCGCGGACAAGCTCTGGCGTTCTGAAGCGTCTGACGCGAAAAAATACGGCGTGGACAGCACCCTGCTCAAGGTCAAGGCTGACACCAAGGCGGCGCAGGAGGCTCTGGCTGGCCGTGACAGCACGGAAATCATTGTCAACAGCATGGGGGAGCAAGTGCTGTCCTCTTGGGCACCATTCAAATACAAAGATCTGAACTGGGCGATCATCAGCGAGATGAGCTATGACGAGGTGCATCAGCCAGTGACTAATCTGTTGCGGATCATCGGCGTGACCATGCTTGCGGCGGTCTTGCTGATTGTCGGCATCAGCCTTTTGGTTGCCAGCGGCATCACAAAACAGGTCGGCGAGATTGTCAAAGTCATGGCCAAGGTTGAGAAAGGCGACTACAGCGAACGGGCATCCATCACCAGCGCGGACGAGCTGGGCCGTCTGGCCGGCAACTTCAACACCATGACCGGCACCATCCAGGAGCTGATCCAGACCCGGCAGAACGAGCACGACAAACTGAACACCTCGATCATCCGCCTGCTGGAGGAGATTACGGTGCTTGCCGACGGCGACTTGACCATCCGCGCCACTGTGACCGATGACGTTATCGGCACGCTGGCCGACTCCCTGAACTTGATGCTCGACAACCTTGGCCAAGCCTTCCGCCGGATCAAGAACTCCGCCGAGCAGGTCGGTTCCACTGCCAACATCCTCAGTTCTTCGACCGGCGAACTGGCCGAGCAGAACAACGCGCAGTCGAAGATGATCAACGAAGCGGTTGAGAAAATAGGTCTGCTGACCGAGGAAATCAGAAAAGCGGCGGAGCAAGCGGAGAAATCAGCCGCCACCTCCATGTCCTCCAGTCACGCCGCTGAGGACGGCGCGGTTGCGGTGCGCGAGACCAGCCACGCGATGGAAGCCATCCGCAGCAACGTCCAGAACACCGCCCGCGCCATCAAGCGGCTGGGAGAAAGCTCGCAGGAGATCAGCGACTTCGCCCGCACCATCAACGAGATTTCCGACCGAACCTCGATTCTGGCGCTGAACGCCTCAATCCAAGCTGCTGCGGCAGGCGAGGAAGGACGAGGCTTCGCGGTCGTTGCCGAGGAAATTCAGCGGCTCGCCGAGCGGGCAGCTGTCTCCACCCGCCAGATCGAAACCTTGATCCGCAACATTCTCGGCGAAATCACCGAGGCCGGTGTCAGTATGGACGCAAGCATCCAAGAGGTTGTCCAAGGCACCAAGCTGTCGCAGAACGCGCTGATCAAGCTGGAGGAAATCACCGCCCGCTCGAACGAGGTGGCCGAACTGATCAAGGAGCTGGCCGCCGTGTCCACAGATCAGGCTGCCACCACTGCCGAGCTGGCAGGCAAGATGAAGGAGATCGGCGGGATCAGCTTGGAAACCGCTCAGGAGACGATGGGGGCCTCCATCTCCATGCGCGAGATGGAGACGATGGGAGGCGACATGCTCCAAGCAGTCGCCGCGTTCAAGCTGGAGAAAAAAACAGCATAGCCACTTGAGAAGGATATGACGATGAAAAAGATGCTGTGGATTGCTTGCTGGACATGCTGCCTGACTCTGCCTCTGTCTGCCGATGGCTTCGCCGCGACGGTGAAACTGGGTCAATCGTGTACGCTCACCGGCCCTCTCGACTCGCTGGGCCGGGAAATGTCCAAAGGAGCCAAACTCTATATCGAGAAACGCGCCGCCGGAGAGCTTGAGCTGATCACCAAAGATGACAGCTATGATCCGAAACAGGCTGTGGACAACACGCAGGCCTTTCTCCAAGACGGCGTGCAGGTCCTTTTTGGCTATCTCGGCACCCCCACCGCCAAGGCCGTTCTGCCGGTTGCCAACGAGAACAAGGTGCTCTTTTTCGGCGCAGGCACTGGCGCGGATTTTCTCAGCGATGCGGCGGCGAATCCCTATTCTTTTGTTCTGCGGCCCAGCTATGACGCTGAGGTGGAGAACATGCTCCGCCATCTGAAGGAGGACTTGGGCATTAAGACGGTCAGTCTTTTTGTGCAGAAGGACTCTGTCGGTCTGGCTGGTGTCCGGGCTGCGGTGAAGGCCTTGCAGAAAATCGAGGGGATTAAAATTGTGCCGGAAGTGCCGCCGGAGCCGGAAACCACTGCGCTGCCGGAAGCTACAGAATGGAACGAGTTCTGGAGCAAGGTGCCGCACTACAAGCGCGGCACGCTTTCCGTGGGAACTGGAGTGCGGCAGGTGCGCGGCAGCAGCGCGGAGGCGGTGATTTTGGTTGGCGTGGCGCGCGCCTGTGCGCTGGCCATCAACCAGTGGCGCAAAACAGACTTTAACGTGCCGATGGTCAACATTTCCTTTGTCGGCTCCAACGCCTTGGCGGATCAGGTTAAGGACAGCGGCAATATCTACGTCAGCCAAGTTGTTCCCGATCCGTGGGATGCCAAGCTGCCCATAGTCAAACAGTATCAGGAAGACATGGGCAATGAGCGGTACAATGTCAACAGCTTTGAAGCTTATTTCACCGCCAAGGTCCTTCATGATGCGGTGAAAAATGTCAAAGGCGAGGTCAATTCCGAGAGCATCAAGGCAGCCTTGGAAGGAATGACCGATCACGACGCAGGCGGCATCAAAGTCTCCTTCGGTCCGAACGACCGCCGGGGCATAGACTCGGTCTATCTGACCAAAATTGAGAAGGACGGCGACAAGGCCAAGCTCGTCTATGTGGACAAGCTGGAAGCAGTCAAAGCGGACAAGAAATAAGCCGGTCTGAAGGTCTAAATTAGAAAGCCGCCCTTGGGGGCGGCTTTTTTTATGCGAATTCTTTTTCGCCGTTGCATCGCGCAGACGCTTTTACGGCTGTCCCTGCTCCGTTTCCCGCTTCCATCGCCCCAAAGTCAATTGGAATCGCCTTGATTCCAATTGACTTTGACACGATTCACACTGGAATTGCCC
>NZ_JBLWEP010000045.1:11286-14227 GCF_048287355.1 Candidatus Electronema sp. TJ | reverse complement strand
TAGGCTTTGATTGCATCTGCCACATTGCTGCCTGCGGGCAATTCCACAACTTCCAGGCCGATCCGGCTGATCTTTTTGAGGACTTTGCTCTTCATCCTGCTGTGCAATGCAGAGATGCTAGAAGATGAGGCACCGGATTTGAAAGAAACCAGCACCTGATTCGGCACAGGCTCCGGCTTGGGGGGGCTTTTTTGATCCGGCTTGCCCGTCTTGCTCAGAGCTGCGGCGGATGCTTGGGAACAAAACAGCACTGCTGCGCACAACGCCGTTCCCGCGACGGACAGTTTTCCTTTTTTCATCTCGTTTCTCCTGACATGTCTTTTAAAATGGCAGCAACTTTCCTGTCTCACAGAGTCAGCGATAACATATACTCTGCTTTCAGTCAAGTTATTTCCAGAGCTACGCCGAGTTTTGTCAGGAACGCAAAGCGAAACAATGGGGGAATAAAAGCAAGCTCTTACTCCGTATCCTCCAGCAGGCCGAGCTTTGCCGCGTAGCGCACCAGATCGGCTGTGCTGTGCAGATCAAGCTTGCTGAGAATGTTGGCCCGGTGGTTGGTCACTGTCTTCGCACTGATGCAGAGCCTATCAGCGATGTCCTTGACCGAATCACCCCGGGCGAAGAAACGGAGCATTTCCTGCTCTCTGCTGGTCAGATTGCCGTAGGTCGCGTCGGCAAGCTCCATCAATTCCGCAGACTCCAGCAGCCGGGGTGCTATTTCCTGCGACAGGGCTGCGTCAAGATAGTATTCATCCCGCAGCACAGCCTCCAGCGCGTCGCGCAGGCAAGCGGAGACCGACTCTTTGATGATGTAGCCCGTTGCCCCAGCCCGCAGCGCGCTGATGATGTAGTCGATTTTGCAGTGCATGCTGACAATGACGATGCGGGTTTCCGGCACCGCCGCCCGCAGCATCCGGGCCAGCTGGATGCCGCTCCGGTCAGGAAGGGAAAGGTCGATCACTGCCACGTCAGGTTTGCACTTGCGGACAGCAGCCTCGCCTTGGCGCGCGTCAGCAGCCTCGTCCGCGATTTCAAATCCTTCATATTTGCTGATGATCTGCCTGAGGCTGGCACGGAAGGTGTCGTGGTCGTCAATGACGACGATTTTTTTCAGCGCGTTCATTCTGTTTCAGCGTCGGTCTGAAGTTCGTCCTGCTCTTGGCCCAGAGAAGTTCTGATCAAGCCAGGGAGTTCAATAAACAGCTTGGTTCCCTCCTGCGGCGCGGCCTGAATGCGGAAAACGCCCTGCATCATTCTGACCCGCTCCTGCATTCCCAGCAGGCCGAAGCGTTTCTCTTCCCGCGCCCTCCGGCTGGCCTCCTCCACGGAGAAGCCGCAGCCGTCGTCCTCAATACGGAGGATGAGGTTGGGCCAAGAGACAATCAGGCGGACTTCCGCCCGACCTGCCGCCGCATGTCTGCCGATGTTGTTCAGGGCCTCCTGCGCAAGCCGGTACATATTGATAGCACAATCAAAGTCGAGCTGCAAATTTTCCGCCCCCGCAGCGGAGAATTTCACTGGGATGCCGACCTTGCGGGAGAAGTCGCGGCAGAGATCAGCCAGTGCGCTGACCAAACCAATCTGCTCCAGCCCTGGAGGCCGCAGGTTGTAGGACAGCTCGCGCACAGTGCGGATGCAGCGGTCGAGTTGACGGCTCCAGCTGCGCAGCTCCTGAGCCTTGCCCTCCTCCACGCTGCTGAACAGCGAGCCTGCGGTGATTTTGAGCGAGGACAGCTCTTGCGCCACCTGATCATGCAGATACAGGGCAATCTGCTGCCGCTCCCGCTCTTGCACGGTCAGCAGCTCCTGTGACAGCTGATGCACCTGCTCCTCAGCTTTGCGCAGTTCGCTGTTGGCCCGGACCAGCTCCTGAGTGCGCTCCTCCACCTTCCGCTCCAAGCCGCCTTGGTATTCAGCCAGCTGGTCCGCCATGTTGCCGAATTCTTCCGCCAAAAATTGGAACTCGTCGCCGGAGCTGATCCGTGGCCGATACCGGAGATTGCCCGCGCCAAGCTGCCGGATGCCCTCCTGAAGAACGTTCACCGGCCCCAGCACCGAGCGGATCATGAGGAGGAAAACTGCCACTGTCAGCAATGCCGCCGCCGAGCTGGTCACGGCGGTCACCAGCAAAGTTTTCTGATAGCGCTCGGTGACAAAATTTTCTGTTTTCGCCAGTTCTTGGAGGTGCAGCTGAAGGTGCGAGTCAATCACTATCTCCATCTTATGCAGCTCTTCCTGCACAATTTTGGCGACCTGCGCGAACTCTTCGTCAGGCCAGCCCGCCGCCGACTCGCTGAGGATATATTTGGACAGGGTCATGGCCAAAATGCCGTGATACAGCATCTCATGCGAGGCCTCTGCCGCAGCGTCCGTTTGCTCATGGCTGTGCCGATCGGCATGGGAGCTGATCAGCTCTTTAAGCTGTGCAGCCTTGGCCGCGACTTGGCTGCGGTTGATGCGTTTTTCCCGCAGCCCCTCCTCCAGAGAGAGCAGGAGCTGCTTCAGATCCAGCACGGCGGCGGCGTTGAAGGTCGTGTCCTTCTGAAGGGCGTGAAACTGCCGGTGGATGCTGGAAAAAGTCCAGACGCAGAAAATGCCGAGAAAAAAAATGACGGCAATCAGTGGTGAGAAAAGGCAGATGAACTTGCCGCGCAGACTGAGCTTGAGCATGGCGGAATGGGCAGAAGATGTGGCCGACAAAGGCGCGGCAGTTTATTTCAACTATTTTCCGGCAGATTCATGATCCATTCATTTCATCTTGTTTATGATATAGGAAAGATGAGCGGGTGATCAAAGCAGAGATGATTTCACTGGCCAGCTATGCGGCTGGCTGAACCGGTCGAGAAGAAAAACTTCTCAATTCATCTTCTGTTCATCTTGGCATGGGTACAATGCCCCTCATTAAACGAATTGGATTCAGCCGGTCACGGCTGATGCAGAA
>NZ_JBLWEP010000045.1:0-10954 GCF_048287355.1 Candidatus Electronema sp. TJ | reverse complement strand
TACTGCTCAATTTGCAGAGGACATGACGGGCTGGTGGAAAACTGCATCAAGAATGGTGTTGAATACTTCACCAAGTCAGCAGACTTTTGCTCCGGCCAGCAGCCTGGTGTTGCAGTGTATGTGCCTAACTTCTAACTTCAAAATCCGCCAGCTCAAGCTGGCGGGTTAAAACTCACAAAAAAAGGAGAAACATCTCATGAAAAAGAAATATGCTGTTCTCTTATTTGCTGGATTCATCCTGGCAGCACCAATGCTCACCAGTGTAAACGCCGACGAGCATGAATATCGGCATGACGACGAGAAACATGAGCGGAGACACAGGGATGATGATGACAAGCAGGAGCATCGAGAAGCGAACAAAAAACAGCATCACGATCAAGATGAACATGACGAAGAGAAACAGGATGCCAGCGAGAAAAAACTGTCAGAAGACGGTCAGGATGTAAAGAAAAAGGACAAGCAGGAGCGCGATGACAGCAAGCTTGCGAATGACGAGTCTCTTCTTTCCAAGATACGTCGCTGGCTTCGGCTCTAACTGCTTCTTCTGGTCGCCATTATAGCAGCATTTTCTGAGTGTTAACAATTTGATGTCTTGCCTTTGCAGCCTGTAAAAGTGAGATACAACAGGGAGATATTGATCAGCAAAGTGCTCTCCATCTATGATGCTGCCTTTCAAGCACCGCCTTAAACCGATGCAGTTCTTCCTGCCTATGCTGGTAGCAGCATAGGCAGGAAGAGTGGATATATTGGCAATCACTCGCCGACTATGATCTCCTGCCATATCTGGTTGTAATTCTTTAGAGTATCTCCGAGATCTTCTTTGAACTCCGAGCGTTCCAGATCGGCAATCTCATAATTCGGCTTCACCGTACGGACAGCGCGGGCGGGAATGTTGATAGACGGCAGCATGAGAAAATCGGCGATCTGGGCATAGACCTCCGGCTTGTGAATGTAGTTCATGAAGGTGTAAGCCAGCTCCTTATTTTTAGCGTTCTTCAACAAAACCATGCTGTCCATGTACATCGCGCTGCCTTCTTTTGGAATGAAGAAAGCGACATTCTTCTTCGCTTCCTCATCCAGTTCAAGAAAGACATTCTCGGCATAGCCCTGCACCACCCAGAATTCACCGGAGGCAAAGCCTTTGGCAAAAGACTCAGCGTCAAATTTGACGATTTTTTCCTTCCACTGCTTGACCAGCTCCTTGGCTTTCTTCAGCTCCTCTATGTTTTTGGTGTTGACCGAATAGCCCAGTGATTTGAGGGCCGCGCCCAGCACTTCGCGCATGTCGTCGAGCATGGTCATCCGGCCCTTAAGGTCTTCCCGGTTGAAGAGCGACCAGCTCTTGTCAAAACCTGCTGGAACCTGCTTGGTGTTTACCGCCACGCCTGCCGCACCCATCATGTAGGGCACAGAATATTTATTGCCCTCGTCAAAATGAATCTTCGACAAAATGGCGGGGTCAATATTGGCGAAGTTCGGCACCTTACTTTTATCAATTGGCTCTAGCATATTTTCCTTAGCCATGATAGAGACGTAATCGCCGGAAGGAAAAACAAGATCATAGCCACTTCCTCCTGCCTTCAGCTTGGTGAACATCTCCTCGTTTGAGGCGTACATGTCATAAACAACCTTGACATTGTATGCTTTCTCAAAGTTTTTCACTACCTGATCTGGAATGTAATAGGTCCAGTTGTAGATGAACAGTTTCTGCTCTTGGGCCTTTTTCGGCTGGGCCTGCTCTTCCTTTTTCGAGTCAGAACAGCCCTGCGCGGAGAGGCAGAGGGCTGCTGCCGAGAACAGCAGCAAGGACAATTTTTTCATGACCACGCTCCTTTGATGAGGGAATTTTTATCTCTTCAGCAGGGAAGAGTAGAGATTTTTGGTTGACCAAGCCAGCAGCGCGGTGCCGACGATGATCACCACGGACAGGGCATTGATGGTCGGCGACACGCCGAAACGGATCATCGAGAAGATGTGCAGCGGCAGGGTTGAAGAGCCTGGCCCAGCGACAAAAAAGGTGATGACGAAATCCTCCAGGGAAAGAGTGACGGCCAGCAGCAGGCCGGCGACGATTCCTGGCATGGCGATGGGCAGGAGGATGCGCAGGAGCATGTCCAGCTCGCTCGCGCCTAGGTCATAAGCCGCCTCAACGATAGAGAAATCAAACTCCTCCAGCCGGGCCATCACCGTCATCAGGACAAAGGGGATATTGAAGGTGACATGGGCGAGGAAGACCGTGAGCAGGCTGAGGTTGAGGCCGATTTTATTAAAAAAAATCAGGATCGACACGCCGATGATGATTTCCGGCAAGATGATCGGAAAAAAGGTCAGGGTTTGAATGGTCTTTTTCATTTTGAAATTGTACCAGCAAAGGCCGATTGCGCCCAGCGAGCCGATAATTGTGGCAGTCACTGCGGATGAGATTGCGACAATGATGCTGTTGTAAAAGCTGTGCCAGAGCGGCTGCGAGTTGTAAAACAGTTCATGGTACCATTTCAGCGAGAATCCCTCCCAGCGCATGGCTTTGGAGCTGTTGAAGGAGGATATGACCAGAATGACCAGAGGAATATGCAGAAATAGGGTGACAAACAAAAAAACACCCAGCGAAAATTTACCCGGTTTGCTCATCTACAGCTCCTTTTTACTCTGCGAGCGCATGAAAAGCAGCACGCCAATCATAGTCACGGAAGTTAACACAACGGAAATCGAAGATGCCAGCGGCCAGTTCCGGGTGATGTTCAGCTCGCGGACAATAAGATTGCCCAGCATCCACGAATCGGTCCCGCCAACCAGCTGCGGCACGGCGAAATTGCCAAAAGTCGGAATGAAGGTGAAGAGTATGGCGGTGGTGATGCCGCTGCGGATATTGGGAATCATCACCAGTCGGAGTGCCTTGAATTTTGACGCGCCCAAATCCATTGCTGCTTCGATCAGAGAGAAGTCAAATTTCTCGATGGTTGAATAGAGAGGAAAAATAGCGAAAGGAATTGTGGTGTAAATGATGACTAAAATGATCGCATAGCGGTTGTAGAGAAACTGAATATGTCCGTCTAGCAAGCCTGTGTTGAGCAGAAAGCTGTTGAGCAGGCCGTTGCTGCCGAGTATGGCGATCCATGCGTAGATGCGGATCAGAAAATTCGTCCAGAAGGGAATGATGATCAGCATCAGGAGCAGATTTTTCACCGGGCTACGGGCGATGTAATAAGCTGTGGGCAGAGCCAGCGCAACCATCAGCGCGGTGGATGCCACAGCAATCACAATAGTGTTGAGCAGCACCTTGAGCACAGCGGTGTTGAGCAGCGATTTATAGGCCGCGAGCGAGAAGCGCAACTCCACACCGCCGTACAGCCCTTTTTCCATGAAGCTGTAGCTCAAAGTGATGAGCAGCGGCACCGAAAGAAAGGCGCAAAGCCAGAAGGCAATGGGGGTGACATAGATTGGTCCGTAATTCTTGCGCATTTACTGACTCACCTCCACCATGAAGCTGTCTTTGGTGTTCCACCAGACGCTGACCTGATCTTTCCACGTGATCGGTTTTTCGTCCATGAAATACTGCACATGCTGACGGAAGACGAGCAGCGGCTCTTTGGTGCCATTCACCCGGACAAAGTATTTGGTTTGAAAACCGGTGTAGATCATGTCCTCGACCGTGCCGCGCAGCACATTGACATCCGGCGGCAGATTTGTCGGCTCGCCCGGCGCGATGCGGATTTTCTCAGGCCGGACTGTCAGGGCCACGCTGCTGCCGGGCTGCACTTTTTTGTCGCGCCAGATATTAAATTTGCCGTATTCCGGCGACTCGAAGACCGCGTTCTCCTCGTCGGTCACGGCGATGACCTTGCCTCGGATGTAATTGGTCTCGCCGATGAAACGGGCGACAAACTCGTTGGCCGGGCTTTCGTAGATTTCCGCCGGGGTGCCGATCTGCTGAATCTGACCCTTGTTGAGCACGCAGACCTGATCAGAGACGCTCAGGGCCTCAGCTTGATCATGGGTGACGTAGATGAAGGTGATGCCGACCTTGTCATGAATCGCATCCAGCTCCAGCAGCATGTGCTGGCGCAATTTGGCATCCAAGGCTGAGAGCGGCTCGTCTAAAAGCAGCACCTGCGGCTGGTTGATCAAAGCGCGGGCAATGGCAATGCGCTGCTTCTGGCCGCCGGAAAGCTGGCGGGGATATTTCCTGCTCTCGCTCTCCATCTTAACCAAGGTCAAATTCTCCTCCACAGCCCGTTTGATCTCCGCTTCGGCAACTTTGCGCAGGCGGAGCGGAAAGGCGACATTCTCAAAGACCGTCAGATGGGGAAAAAGGGCGTAGCTCTGGAAAATCGTGTTGACGTGCCGCTTGTTCGGCGGCAGCGGCAGCACATCCACGTCGTCAAAATAGACTGTCCCTTGGCTCGGCATTTCAAATCCGCCAATAATGCGGAGCAGTGTGGTCTTGCCGCAGCCGGACGGACCAAGCAATGAATAAAAGCCGCCCTTCCTGATGGTCAGGGACGTGTTGCTCAAGGCGACAAAGTCGCCGAACTGTTTTGAAACGTTCTTGATAGTGACTTGGCTGCTTTTCACTGCGTCAACCTGAGGATGATGAAACGCCTCTCCTGCCCTCCGCTGCGGCGGCAGGCGGCATCCCGTTGCAATTGATGTGAATTCCGACCCATTATAACCGGCGGACAGCAATTGGAAAATACTCGTCCTCAGGCCTTCTTGTCAAGACAAAACCTGCATCTGCTGCTGCTGCGGAACAGCCTGCGCCGCCGCTGTTTCCGGTTGACTTTCCCCCGTCTTCTCCCGTATTGTTGTCCCGTCGGACAGCCGCCCGCACCTGCATCGCGCAGACGGTTCAATTGCAACGATTTCTCCGCTCCCATTATGATCACGCTCCGCTTCAAGCAGCTTTTCCCGGCAGCCGCCCTGCTTCTTTGCGCCCCGGCAGCTGCGCTGGCCGGCACTGGCCACGGCCCGGACATCGCCCCTGTCTGGACAGCTCCCTTCGCCCTGCTTCTGCTTTGCATCGCCGTGCTGCCGCTGGCGGCGCAGCATTGGTGGGAGAGCAACCGCAACCGCGCCTTGGTCAGCGGTTTCTTCGCCCTCATCTTTTCGGCCTACATGCTGCTCTCCTTCGGCCATGCGGGAGGAGCAGCCCTGCTCCACGCTGTGCTGCACGAATACCTGCCTTTCATTGTCCTGCTGGCTGCTCTGTTCATCATTTCCGGCGGCATCTACGTCAAAGGCTCTTTAGCAGGAACGCCGCTCTCCAACTCGGCTTTCTTGGTCATTGGCGCGGTGTTGGCCAGCCTCATCGGCACCACAGGGGCCTCGATGGTCCTCATCCGTCCGCTGCTGCGAGCCAACCGGGCGAGAGAGAGGAAGACACACTTGGTGGTCTTCTTCATCTTCGTGGTTTCGAACTGCGGCGGCCTGCTCACTCCGCTGGGTGATCCCCCGCTCTTCCTCGGCTTCCTCAAAGGCGTGCCCTTCGGCTGGACCATGCAGCTTTGGAAGGAATGGCTCTTGGTCAACGGCCTGCTGATCATCCTCGGCAATCTGGTGGATCAGCACCTGCTTGCCCGCGAGGAAAAGGAACGCGCAGGAGCGCAGCTGGAGCAGGCGTTGGAGCATGAGCCGCTGGGGATAGCGGGCTGGCACAACTTTCTCTTTCTCGGCGGCATCGTCTTGGTGATCCTCGGCAAGGGCCAAGGCTGGGGCGGCGAATGGCCGTTCGGGATGCAGGAGCTGCTGATGACCGGCATCACCTTGGCCGCCTACTGCACGACCAAGCAGGAGCTGCGCACAGCCAACAGCTTCACCTTCGCCCCGATCATCGAGGTGGCCGTGCTCTTCTTTGGCATCTTCATCACCATGATCGCCCCGCTGACCGTGCTCAACACGCATGGCAAGGCACTGGGTTTGACCGAACCGTGGCAGTACTTCTGGGCCACCGGCGCACTTTCCAGCTTCTTGGACAACGCCCCGACCTATCTGACCTTTGCCGCAACTGCGGCAGGCAGCATGGGCGTAAGCCTTGAGAGCCAGAGATACCTGGGCGACTTCCTCGCTGCGGGAGGAGCGCAGGCGGCTGGCATCCTGATAGCCATCTCCTGCGGCGCGGTCTTCATGGGAGCGAACACCTACATAGGTAACGGGCCGAACTTCATGGTCAAGGCCATAGCGGAGGAGAACGGCGTGAAGATGCCGAGCTTCTTCGGCTACATGGCCTGGTCCTGCGGGATCATGCTGCCGGCCATGCTGCTGGTGACGCTGCTCTTCTTCCGCTGAACGCAGACGCGGCCCCTTTCTCAGACACAACCACAACAAACACGCAGTCCCCACGAACGCAAGGAGAGCACTCATGTCCATCCCCCTTCGCAGCAGCGAGACCACCCAAGGCCGGAGAATGGCCGGCGCGCGCGCCCTTTGGCGGGCCAACGGCATGACCGAGGCGCAGATGAGCCGTCCCGTCATCGCGGTGGTCAACTCTTTCACGCAGTTTGTGCCTGGCCATGTCCATCTGCACGAGATCGGACAGCAAGTGAAGGCGATCATCCAAGAGCATGGCTGCTTCGCCGCAGAGTTCAACACCATCGCCATCGATGACGGCATTGCCATGGGCCACAGCGGGATGCTCTACTCCCTTCCCTCGCGTGAGCTGATCGCCGACTCTGTGGAATACATGTGCAACGCCCACAAGGTTGACGCGATGCTCTGCATCAGCAACTGCGACAAGATCACTCCCGGCATGATGATGGCGGCCATGCGCCTGAACATCCCGGCCATCTTTGTTTCCGGCGGGCCGATGGAAGCAGGCAGGATCGAGGGACAGACACGCGGCTGGGACTTGGTCGATGCCATGGTCATGGCTGCGGACAGCGAGGTTGCCGATGAGGATGTCGCGGAAGTGGAACGCAGTGCCTGCCCCACTTGCGGGTCCTGCTCCGGCATGTTCACAGCCAACTCGATGAACTGCTTGAACGAGGCCCTCGGACTGGCGCTGCCGGGCAACGGCACGGTCGTGGCCACGCATGTGAACCGCCTGTGGATCTTCGAGCAGGCTGCCAGCAGGATCGTGGAGCTGTGCGAGGCCTGGTACGGTCGCGGAGACGCTTCTGTGCTGCCGCGCTCCATAGCTTGCAAGGCCGCCTTCAGCAACGCGATGACCCTTGACATAGCCATGGGCGGCTCGACCAACACCGTGCTGCACCTGCTCGCTGTGGCCCAAGAGGCAGGCGTGGACTTCACCATGCAGGACATCGACTCCCTTTCCCGCCGCGTGCCCTGTCTGTGCAAGGTCTCGCCCTCCTCGCACTACCATATGGAAGATGTCAACCGCGCCGGAGGCGTGCTCGGCATCATGGGGGAACTGGACCGCGCCGGCTTGCTTGACACCTCGGTGATGCGCGTGGACGGCCTCACCCTTGCCCAAGCCATTGAGCGCTTCGACATCACACTGCTCAGCACCAGCCCCGCCGCCTTTCAGCTCTACTCCAGCGCGCCCGCAGGAACAGGCCGCAATCTGGAGATTGGCTCGCAGCTCAAGCTGTATGAAGTCATGGACAATGACCGCGAGAAAGGCTGCATCCGCAACGCGGCGCACTGCTACTCGCAAGACGGCGGCCTGGCGGTGCTCTACGGCAACATCGCCGAGCAGGGCTGCATCGTCAAGACTGCCGGGGTTGACCCTTCCATCCTCCATTTCCAGGGCAAGGCCAGGGTCTTCCATTCTCAAGAGGATGCCTGCGCGGCCATCCTTGGCGGCGAGGTCGCGGCGGGCGATGTGGTCTTCATCCTCTACGAAGGGCCGAAAGGCGGGCCTGGGATGCAGGAGATGCTCTACCCCACCTCCTACCTGAAGTCCAAGCACCTTGGCAAGCTCTGCGCCCTGGTCACGGACGGACGCTTCTCAGGCGGCACAGCCGGTCTGTCCATCGGCCATGTCTCGCCGGAAGCGGCCAGCGGCGGAGCCATTGCCCTTGTCCGCAACGGCGACCCCATCGACATCAACATCCCGCTGCGCAGCATCAGCCTGCAAGTCAGCGCGGCAGAGTTGTCGCGCCGCCGCAGCGAAGAGGAGGCGCGGGGAGCCGCAGCCTTCACGCCGCAGCGTGAGCGCAGCGTGTCCAAAGCCCTGCAAGTCTACGCCCGCTTTGTCTCCTCAGCGGACAAAGGCGCGGTGCGCGTGCTCTGAGCGCAGCCTGCCGCCCAGTCTCTTGGGGCTGAAGATCCTCAACGCTTGTGAGAGAGCCTCCTGCGGGAAGGGGAGGCTCTCTCCTCTGAGAAGGGGATGCAGCGTCCCCTGAGAAGAGGAATTGGAATCCTCTGGGAAGGGGATTTCAATTCCTGCGAGAAGGGGATTTCAATTCCTGCGAGAAGGGGATTCGGAATCCTACGGGAAGAGGATTTGAATTCCTCTGAGAAGGGGATTCGGTTTCCTGCGCGAAGAGGGCAAAAGGTTTTTTGCCCCTACGGTGAAGTGCCGCGTTCTGTAGGGGCGAAAAATCTTTCGCCCTTGCGCGGAGAAGCGCAGCCTTCACGCCGCAGCGCCTCCTGCGGAAACCGGCTTCCGGCTGGCCTGGGCGCATGAAGCGGGCGGCATTTTCCGCTTGAAGAACGGCGGGAATCTATTACAGTCATGGGGCGCGGGCGGTTTGCGCCCGTCAGGCGACGAAGGCTGAACCTAATAGAAGACGCTGTTTCCACTATGATGAAAATGCTCAGCTGGCTCGCCGCGCCCCTTTTGCTCGCCGCGAGCTGGAACGCCCTTGCCGAAGACTGCCCGCCGCCGTATGCCGGGCTGATCCAGAACGGAGCCTATGCGGTCGCCGACCTGCAAGGCAGCATTGTCGAAGGCTGCAATCTCGACACGCCCTACATCCCGGCCAGCATCCTCAAGGTGCCGACCGCCTTGGCCGCTCTGTCGGTCTTGGGGCCGGACTACCGCTTCAAAACCCGCTTCTACACCGACACGGAAGACGGCCTCTACATCCAGGGCTTCGGAGACCCGATGCTCACCTCAGAGGAGGTGCGGCTCATTTTCAGCGCGCTGAAGCAGCGCGGCCTGGCGCGGGTCAACAACATCTACATTGACACCTCGCAGTTCTCCTTGGAGCATCAGTCGCCTGGCAGCGAGTTCAGCGACAACCCCTATGACGCGCCGGTGGGGCCGGTCTCTGTCAATTTCAACAGCGTGCCTGTGCTGGCGACACGGAGCGGGCAGGTCTTTTCCGGCGAGCCGAGCACCCCGTTTCTGCCGCTGATGGCTGAGATCGCCCAAGATGGCCGCGCAGGCAGCAGGCGGGTCAATGTCTGCCGGGGCAGCTGCAACGCGGACAAGGAAATGGCCCGCTATGCCGCGCAGCTGTTCCGCGCCCTGAAAGAAGAGGCTGGCCTGCCTGGCCACGGCATGTTGGCTCTGAAGCGGACACCGGCGACGGCCCGCCTGCTCTACGAGCACCGCAGCAGCAAGAGCCTGCAGGAGCTGACCTCCAACTTCCTCAAATACTCGTCCAACTTCATCTCCAATCTGGTCTATCTGGCTATGGGCGCGGAGAAGTTCGGCTGGCCTGCCACTTGGGCCAAGGCAGACATGGCTGCGAGGCAGGAACTTGAACGCCAGCTCGGCGCACAGACAGCCGCTGCGATCGTCCACAGCGACGGGTCTGGCCTCTGCCGCAGCAACCGGGTCACAGCGCGGGCGATGTTGGAAGTGCTGCGGGCTTTCCGTCCTCATGCCTGGCTGCTGCGCAGGCACGGCGGCGTGCCCAGCAAGTCCGGCACCATGCGCGGGGTGTACAACTACGCGGGCTATCTTGACAACGGCAATGCCTTTGTCATCCTCCTCAACCAGTGGAGCAACCGGCGCGGGCAGGCGCTGGAGCTGCTGAAGAACGGCGGCGTGCCCAAGGTGCGGCCTGCGGTGCGCCGGGCTGCGGGAAAGGCAAGGAGAGCCGCAGCCTCGTCTGTCAAAGCGAAGAGGCGGGCTGCGGCAAGGGCCAAGACAGGCAGGGCGAAGAGACGCTAAGGCTGCTGCCGCTTGTCGCGGGTAATGACTGCGATGGCGGAATGGTTGTGAATGGACTCCACATTCTCAGACTCGATCTCATAGGCCGCGATGCGGTCGTCGGCATTGAGCCGCACGGCAATGTCCCGGACTATGTCCTCCACAAACTTGGGGTTCTCATACGCCCGCTCGGTGACGTATTTCTCGTCCGGGCGCTTGAGGATGCCATACACCTCGCAGGATCCCGCCATCTCTGTGATGCGGATGATCTCCTCGATCCAGACAAACTTCCTCAGCTCCACAGTCACGGTGACGTACGACCTTTGATTGTGCGCCCCGTACTGGGAAATCTCCTTCGAGCAGGGACAGAGGCTGGTCACCGGCACCACTGTCCGTATGAAGACCGCGTATCTGCCGTTCACCAGCTCGCCCATCAGCGTGACTTTGTAGTCCATCATGCTGGTTATGCCTGAGACCGGCGCGGTCTTGCGCATGAAGTAGCAGAAGGCCAGCTCCAGGTACGCGTCCCTGGCATCGAGCAGCCGCGTCATCTTCAGCAGCGTGTCTTTCAGAGACTGGAGGGTGATGGCGAACTCGTCGGTGTTGAGGATCTCGGCAAAGCGGGACATGTGCGTGCCCTTGAAGTCGCTGGGCAGGTTGACGTACATGCTGCACTCCGCCACTGTGTGCTGGCCTCGGTGCTGCTGGTCTTGGACATAGACAGGCAGCCGGAACTTCTTGATGCCCACCTTGTTGATGGCAATGCCTCTGGAGTCCTCCCTGTTTTGGATGTCGGGAAGAATGTCTGTCGTCATGCTGGGCAGAGTCATGGTGGAAGTCTCGGCAGGATTCAGGTTCTCGGCTTCAGGGTGCGCACGGCGGCGGCATAGAGATGCCCAGAAGAGTAATGAAGATGGGCCGGACAGGCAAGCCTTTTCTGCGCAGGCAGGAGGA
>NZ_JBLWEP010000044.1:11428-15262 GCF_048287355.1 Candidatus Electronema sp. TJ | reverse complement strand
GCGAAGGGCGGCCTTTCGGTCGCCCTTTCTTTGAAAAAATGCTGGGCATTTGCCCGCAGTCTCTTTACAATGAGGCGGTTCGCATCTCTTTCCCGCAACCGCCTTGTCCCGCTGTCATGTCTGAACGAAAGAACACCTCGCATCTCCGCAAAGCCTTGGGCTGGTCGCTGCAAGGACTGGCCGCAGCTTGGCAGGAGACCGCCTTCCGGCAGGAAATCTGCTCCTTCTGCATTCTTGCGCCGCTGGCCTTCTGGCTGGGCGGCAGCGGGCTGGAGCGGGCCATGCTGCTCGCCAGCCTGCTGCTGGTGCTGCTTGCCGAACTGATCAACAGTGCCGTGGAAGCGGCTATCGACCGCATTGGCCCGGAGCGGCATCCGCTTTCTGGCAGGGCCAAAGACCTCGCCTCGGCAGCGGTCTTCATCGCCCTGATCAACGCTGCCTTGGTCTGGCTGCTCATCCTGCTGGACTGAATTCTCCTCAGCTGTCTTTGCTGTTTTCGACGCTCACCGAGGTGCTCATGCGCACTTGGTGGCCTTCCTCATCCTTAGCCGTGAGCTTCCAGCGTCCTGACGCGTCAGGACGGAAGCAGAAATATCCATTGCGGTCAGCTCTGCCGGTCTGAAAGGGCAGCTTCTGCTCTGCCGGAGACAAGACCTCCACCTCGCTGAAGCTCATCGGGCTGCCGTCATCATACGAGAAAGCTGCGCAGACTGTGCCGCTGCTGTCGCCGGTCTTGCCCTGCGTCCCGTGCGCCTGTCCAAGCGAGGGCAGAAGCAGGGCGGCGGCCAGAGACAGGAGAGCATAATATCCTGTCCGGCTCATTTGACCTCCATAGTCAGGGTCGCGGTGTAGGACTTCACGTCGCAGACCTTCAGATCAGGATACGGCTCTTTGTGCTCCGCCTTGAGCAGCCAGACACCAGGCTGAAGAATGCGGATTCTGCCCTCTCCTTCGTCATTGGTGCTGGCGGCATAGGCGAAGACATCGTCATCTGTGGAGAAGCCCATGTGCGTGGCAAAGATTCTCCCCTTGTACGGCTTGCCGTTCAGCAGCACCTTGACCGGGAAGTAATCGCCTGCCTTCAGTGCGCCAGGATTGGCCAAGGGAATGATCTCCATCGGATGGCCGAACTCTGCTGGCGGCACAGTCGGGCCTGGCTCGCCGCCCACAGTCAGCAGGGCCTTCATGCCGGTGTTGGACTCTGAGCAGAGAATGACGTTGCTCAGCCCCTCTTTGGACTGCCGCTTGCCGCCTTCGGCAGTCTTGCTGTAGAAGCCGACCTTGCGCTTGGCTGCCACCAGATAGGTGCCGACGCTGTTCAGCACCTCCGCCGATTTCAGCTCAATCTGATTCTCTGCGATCAGTCCTGCCTTCTGTCCTGCGGGATCAGTCAGGCTGATGCTCTCCAAGTCCTCAGCCTTCAAAAAGCCGCCTAAGGGATAGGCATGGCCGGAGGCGACATTGACCGTCGCCGCCTGCCCGGTCTTGATGGAATAGCTGCCTAAGTTGATCCAGTTGAAATGGGCCTGCGCCTCAGCAGCAGCAAGCAGCCCGGCCAGCGTCAGAGAGACCGCCGCAGTAAGTTTGTGCATCGCACTTCTCCTTTGACAGGATTCTATGGTGAAGCGGCTGAAGAGCGTCGCGCTCCGCAGCCTGCGCCGTTAAAATTCCACAGTCATGGTCAGATACGCTGACAGCGGCAAGGCAGGCGAGTAAACGGTCTCGGTGCCGCTGATGCCGACATAGTCCGCATACTCCTTGTCCAGCAGGTTGATGATGTCCAGCGCGAACAGATACTTCTCTTTATTGCCGAACCGGTAGGAAAGCTGCGCGTCCAGCCGCCCCCAGGCCTCAGCCTCTTTGGTGTTCAGGCTGTCAAGATAGTATTCTCCCTCCCAATGCCAGCGCAGCCGTCCGCCTAAGCCGCTGCCAGGGCTGTAGCCTGCCTCCAGATTGCAGGTCCGCTCCGGCACGCCGGTCAGCTGTTTGCCTGCATAAGAGACATCGCCAGTCTGCCAGCTGTCATACTCCGCATTGGTGAAGCCGTAATCGGCATGGAAGGAGCCGTGCTCAAAGGCGTAGAGATCAAGCCGCAGCTCAATGCCGCTGCGGGTGGTCTCGCCTGCGTTGTCAAACTCGCCGGAACCAGCGACCGTCTCAATAAAATCCTTGGAAGTGGTGAGATGGAAGGCGGCCAGCTCTGCGTTCATCCAGTCGTTGGGCCTGATGCGCGGGCCTGCCTCAATCTGCCGCCGCTGCTGCGGATCCCAGTTGTCCTGCTTGAAGGCCGCCATTTCGGAGAAGCCGGGCATGAGCGCGAAGCCTTCGCTGTAATTGGCAAAGAGTTCAAGGCGGTTGCCCAGCAGCGTGAGCACGCTGCCAGCCTTGGGCGAGAAGATGTTCTGCGTGTCCATGGAAAAGACATTGCCGCTGTCGAGATAGTCGGTCAGCTCGCCGCTGAACGAATCGAAGCGCGCTCCAAGGATCAGGCGCAGGAAAGGCGTGATCTGGCTGCTGCCTTCGGCAAAGAAGCCCAGCGACTGCATGTCAATGTTGTAATTCCAGAACTGCTCGCCTTTCTCGCGCCCTGTTCCGGCCAGCAGCCGCCAGCGTCTGCGGCTGTCGTCCTCAACCATGTAGTCTGTTCCGGCAGTGAGGCGCAGCTCATGGCCAAGCAGCTCGCCGATGAAGTTGTAGCTGCCGCCCAAGCCATAAACAGAACGGTCAAAATCACGCAGGTTGCCGACAACTGCGTCCGGCTCCAGTCCGTCTGGATCAGTGGCGTACCAACGCTTGAAGTTCTGGTCTGAGTTCCAGACATAGAACAAAGCCTTGGACGTGCTGTTCAGACTGTAGTCAAAGTCCAGCCTGCCTTCCAGCCGGTCTTTGCTGCCGCCATTGGTCTCGCTCACCGGCTGCTCAGGGTCTGCCTCATACTTGGCCTTGGTCAGATAGCCAGGCGCGTCCCAGTCTGAATTGAAAGCCCGCAGGCTGATCCTTGCCCGCAGATCTTCGTTCAGCTTGCGGCTGATCCGCGCCGCGCCGTTCAGCTTGTCCCAGTCAGAGTGCGCTTGATAGCCGTCGGTATGGTAGTTTTGCAAGGAGAAGACGTAGTCTGTCTGCTCGTTGGAGAAGCCGCCGACATAGTTAGTCTCGTAGGTGTTGTGCGCACCGTAATGCAGCTTCACCTGCTGCCCGTCAACCCGCTTCTTGGTGTAGTAGGCCAGCGTGCCTGCTGAGGCGTAGTTGCCATACAGCGCAGAGGACGGCCCTTTGATGATTTCCGCCCGCTCCACCTCGCTGGGATTGATAACATTGGTGTCCGCGTAACCGTCGCCCTCGTTGAGCAGAATGCCGTCCACATAGATGGCGGTGTTCGGTCCATGCGAGTTGCCTGAGAAGCCGCGCATGGTGAAGTTTGCCGCTGTGCCGCCTTGCTTGTACTGCTGGATGCTCACCCCAGGAGCCTGCGCAACCATGTCCAGCGGCGTGACATAAACCCGGTTGGCAATATCCTCCTGGCTGAGCACCGAAGCGGAGGTGCTTTGTAGATTGCTGTTGACCGCCTCGCCGCGCACCACCACATCCTCAAGCTGGATTGATGTGCGCTGATGAAGGCCGCTGTCCTGCTCAGAGGTGCTTTCCTTCTTTTCCAACTCTGCCGCGACCGCGCCTGCGCTGCCTGACAAGAGCATGACTGCCGCAACGCCTGTTCGTATTCTCATCTCTTCTCCTGTCGTACGTGCTGTGATTGGCAAGAAAACATAGCAAAGCTACAGGAAAAGCTCTGCCCATGCAATAAGCCGGAAAGCTCATTTGCATAGGTGAAAAACC
>NZ_JBLWEP010000044.1:0-11291 GCF_048287355.1 Candidatus Electronema sp. TJ | reverse complement strand
GAGACAGCCTCGTGAGGGGAAAACAGGCAGCCTCCTGATCGGCAAACTGCCTGTCTGGCAGGTGTGATGCGGCGAGCAAGGCCAGGGTGATCGCAGGGGCGTTCTTTTATACCACAGACCACAATGCCCGGACAATAGGGTGAAGAACCCATTCGCATAGGAGAAGTGCCCGGATTGTTCTGGGTAAACTGCTTGCATGAAAGACAGCATCTTGAATTCTTATTAAAAATGAACAAGCAGGCTTTTGCAGAAATTCTGTCTTTGCTCATGCTTTTTCATGCAGCGGCGTACTGATGCAACAGTATGGACGCATTGTATTTTTCATTGACACAGCTGTGTTGTTTTTTGTATTTTCACTCTGCGCCAGTTCGGCTGCCAGCGTGTCAATCCTTTCACTTTCACCATGAGGAATTCTCCAATGCCGTCTTCCTTGTTTTGTCCACGCCTGCTCCGCCTCAGCGCAGGAGCCGCGTTCCTGCTGCCTGCGTCGTCTTTGGCCGCAGATCAGCCCCAAGAGGTGACCATGCAGGAAGTAGTGGTCACAGGCACCCGTTCGCCGCATCCTGTCAGTGAGGCCCCTGTCGAGACGCTGGTCATCACTCACGAGGACATTGAGCGGACACCAGCATCCAACCTGCCGCAGCTGCTGAAAACTTTGCCTGGGCTGTCAGCAGCCATGCTGGATGACAACCTGACTGCCGACAATCTCCGCCTGACCATGCGCGGGATGCAGATTCATGACGGCTACGGCCTGATTCTTGTCGATGGCCGCCGTGTTCACAGCGGCTTGGGCGGGCATGGTGAATACGGCGTGAGTCTCAATCAGATTCCGCTGAGCATGATTGAGCGGATTGAAGTGGTGAGAGGTGCAAGCTCGGCTTTGTACGGCGCGGACGCAATGGCCGGGGTGATCAACATCATCACCAAGCCGGTGCCAAGCAAGGCGGAAGGTAGCGCGGGCGTTTCCTACGGCACCTATGAGGTCATGCCCAAAGCCGGAGACAGCGTCAGAAGCTCGACACGCCGTCAGGGCCAGTTCAACGTTGGCGGCGGAATGCCGGTTGGCAAGAACTCCGGCTTCTATCTGCACGCAGCGCGGCAGTCTGATGACGGATCGGCGGTTGATCCGCAGGCAGCCCAGAGAGACACAGCCCAGGGCAAATGGACCAGTCGGCTGAGCGAGGCCTTGTCTGGCGAGCTGGGTTTTCAGCTGGGCAAGTCACGACAGGACTTGGCTCCCACGCCAGGCGTGACTGCCTCCTACAACAGACAGCACGATGAGCACCGGCTCAGCGGCGGCCTTGACTGGCGCAAGGGCGCACATGCCCTGAAAGTCTCGTCCTATGTCTACAACAACGATTTTGAGACCGGCTACGCAGGCAGCACCAACGGCTACCGCTTTGGCGACATCGGCTATGTGCAGGGGGAGAGCGTCTACACCTTCTTTGGCGACAGCCACTGGCTGACTGCGGGCCTCGAAGCCCAGCGGCAGGATATTGACTACAGTTTCAACAACAAGCTGGACGCGCTGGTCATTCCAGTGCGGCAGGATGTGGACACCTACAGCCTCTTTGTCCAAGATGAAATCTATCTGCTCGACCAACGGCTGACGCTTGTGCCTGGCTTCCGCTATGAGGATCATTCCCGCTTCGGCGGCGAGTTCAATCCCAAGCTGACAGTCAGCTATCGCACGGACATAGGCACGACCTGGCGGGCATCAGTGGGCAGGGCCTTCAAGTCGCCGACTCTGCGGCAGCTCTACTACAACGACCTCTATCTGCACAGCACCACCAACTACATCCGCTCCAATCCTGACCTCAGCCCGGAAACTGCGCTGAGCTGGAACCTCAGCGCGGAGCAGCCGCTGCGCGATGGCCGCTGGTGGGGCAGCTTAGGGCTTTACCGGAATGACATCAGCGAGATGGTGGTGCAGACAGACACTGGCGAGGTGTACGACGGGCTGCCTGTCACCAGCTACGCCAATGTGCAGGAGGCACGAGTGGAGGGTGTGGAGCTGAGCTTCCGCATCAAGACGGACTGGGATGGAGTGAGTCTGAAAGGGGGAGCTGCGCTGACCAGCTCAGAGAACCGCGACACAGGCAAGGAACTGCCCTACACGCCGGAGTACAGCTTCTCTCTGACTCCGTCGTATCAGTTTGCGGACGGCAAGACCGGCATAGACCTGCCCTTCATCGCCAACGGCCCGCAATACCGCGATCAGAAGAACACGCAGGAGGTGGATGCCCATCAGGTCCTAGACCTGCGCCTGTGGCGGCTGCTGGGCGAGAACTTGACTGGCGCGGTGGAACTCAGCAACATCTTCGAGTCCCATAAGGGTGACGAGACCTACTCGCCTCGGCAGGGCTTCGGCCTCTTAGTCAGCCTGACCGCCCGCTTCTGAGACCTCCCTTGCCCCTTCAGCCCGCGCAGACACAGCCGGACTGAAGGGCCACACCGCGTCCGCCTGATCCCCGGTGCTGACAAAGACACTGCTGAAACCCAGCTGTCCTGCGACTCTGGAGACAAAGTCATCCGCATTGTCGCAGCAGACGATCTGCCCCTGCCGGGTGAAGCGGTATTCATTCTCGATCTGATCCAAGCAAGTGACAACCAAGTGCCGGGTCTTGGCTGTGCGGAGCAGCTCATCACGGCTGACCGCGTAGTCCAGCAAGTCAAGGTCGAGCAGGCTGCGCCGGAACGCGCCTTGGTAGGTGTTGCGGACGTTGGTCTCTTCCGGGTTGGCCTTGATGTTGTGCGGCAGCTGCTCGTTGCTCATCGGGCCGTCGCCGTGCCTGGTCTGGTAGGCGCGGGTGACAAGGTAGATCTCCAGCTCGCCTCTGCCATGCAGGGCTGCGGCATTGGCTGTGCCGGTGTTCGAGCGGGTGACATGGGGGAAGAAGCCGAAGCGTTGATCCAGGAGCAGCCCTTGTGCGCTTTCATAGATCAAGTCGCTCCAGTCTCCGGCAGGCAGGCCATGCGTGAGGCGTACATGCGGCGATTCCGCCAGCGCGGCGCAGCAGTCAAGGAAGTCCTCAGGATCCACTGCGCCCGTCCATTCTTCGTAGAAGCTGCGGATCATATCCAGACGAGTTTCCAGCACCCAAGGATGAAAGATGTCGCCAAAGGTGAGCGAATAGTGCAGCTCCTCGCGGCGGAGGGTGTCGCCAAAGCCCAAGCCGCAGCTGCCGTGGGGATGATGCTGGCGGTTGCGGGCAATGTCATAAGGCGTGGTCACAGGGCAGCCTGCGTCCACATAGAGCAGCGGCTGCACGCCCTTGCCCAGCAGGGAGCACAGCTCGGTGATGAGGCCAATTGGCTCCACCGTGCAGAAGGGCGAGAACCAGCTGGGCGCGCCGTGCAGCGTGCCGGAGCCAAAGTTGGAGAAGACATGCCGGACTGCGCCTGCAACCACCGTGTGTCCGGCCTGCTGTCCGCCGGAACAGCGGATGACCAGCGGTTTGGCGCAGCTCCGGCAGAGCCAGTCTGTGACCAGCCCTTTGCCTTCGTCGCCGAAGCCTGCGCCGATGACGGCCTTGCCCTTCACAAGAGGACTTCGGTCTGCGGCAGCGGCCCGGCAGAAGTAGCTGTTCTGCCTGCCGCGTCCTTGCGCAAGGTGGCGGCGATCAGCTCAGGAATCACCCGCGAGACTTCCTCGTGCCGCTCAAGGATGATGAGATTGCCGCCCATGAGCTGCTTCCAGCCGTCCATGACTTCCTGCCTGCTGCCGGAGCTGGTTTCGCGGATATGGAGATGGAAGACGTGATACAGCTGCCGCGCCTTGTCGAGCAGCTCTGCGGCAGACCAAGTCTGCTGCTGGCCTTGGCCCATCAGGCGGCTCAAGCTCTGCGCAGGCACTTCGGGCAGCGTCGGCTCGTCGCCGATGGTGAAGAGGAAGCCTTTCTGTCTGCGCTTCTCAAAGCAGTCAATGGAGGTGTGCAAGGCGGCGAAATACCAGGCCAGCAGATAGCTTTCACCCGCATTGCCGCCGCCGCCGCCCTCCAGATAGACTGAAGTCAGCCATTTGTCCAGCAGCTCGTCGCTGGATTCAAACTGGCCGACCTGCAAGGGGCTGCTGTCGCACTCATGGTCGCCTACAGCCAGGAAGAGCAGCTGCGGATCCGGCGTGCCGCTCTGAATGATCCTGCCCATGATCTTGGGCAGGCCGTCTTTGACCAAATGATGCGGAATCGAACCCATCGAGCCGGTCACATCCAAGGCGAGGATGATGGCCACAGAATTGGGATGGTCGGCTGAATCGCGGGACTCGCGCACAACCACCCCGTGCGGGTTCATGGCTTGATTGATGTTCCGCTGCGTGAAGATCTCGCGGGCGGATTTGGTGTCATAGCCGACCGAGGCGGCCCGCTCCGCCCGCTCATCCACTGAATAATATCCCCAGCCCATTTTAGAGTCCTCCGAAGAGATAGCTGTAGCGCTGCTTGGCAATATCCAAGGTGATTTCCGCCTGCCGGATTTTAATGCCGAGATCAATGTCCTTGCTCACAAAGTCCTCGCAGTTAAAGTTGCTGGCGAGAATCAGACTGTGAGCGCTGTCCGGGGAGAGGTCGAGCATGTTGTCCCGCTCCCGCTTGAGCTTTTTGATGCTCAGCTCCAAATCCTCGATCCGCCGCCGGTACACCATCTGCGCGTCCTCGGCAATGGCTGAGGCCCGGTCATCCCTGATCTCTTTGTTGTTGCGCTTCAAGGAGCTGACAAAGGCTCCTGACACTTCCTTCTCATCCATCTTCCTGTCCTCCCTTGCGCTGTTCAACTGGGCTGCCATGCTGCTGAAAAGATAATCAGCCAGCGTAAAGCGGCGGCGGTTTTTTGTCAAGGAGAATATAAGCGGCTTCCAGAAGAGATGTGCGGGCGCACATCGATGGGAGGAGCGAGTGCTGCTCAATGGGAGGAGCGAGTGCTAGTCAGTGGGAGGAGCGAGTGCTAGTCGATGAGAGGTGCGCTCGCACATCATGGAGCAGACTGCCTGTGCGCCGCCGTCATCCTCATCTCCATTCTCTGCTTGAACAAATCGTCTGCGCGCGGGATAATCCTTCTAAAGCGCGGACAGAACGGAGGGGAGTCCTGAGATGACGAAAGAGATCAGCTGCACAAGCACAGAGAAATATATCGGCGAGCTGTCGGCGGACGGCAGGCGGCATGGTCACGGACTCTGCCTCTATCCTGACGGCAGCCAGTACGAGGGCGAATGGCGGGATGACCTGCGCCATGGCGAAGGCACCTTCATCGACAGCAACGGCGGCAGCTACACCGGCCAGTGGCGCAAGGGCAGACGCAGCGGCAAGGGCTGCCTGGACTACTCCGGCACGTACCACGGCGAATGGCTGGAGGACAAGAAGCACGGCCAGGGCGTGTGCGCCGAGATGGACGGCAGCGTGTACAGCGGTTTGTGGCAGCATGGGCTGCGCCACGGCCACGGAACGCTGGCCAGGCCGGACGGCGCGAAATACGAAGGCGACTGGCAGGGGAACCGCAGGCACGGCCAGGGCAGCCTGATTCTGCGCGACGGCACTAAATATGTCGGCTCGTGGAAGAATGACCTGCCGCACGGTCAAGGCACAGTCTTTTTCCCGGACGGGTCTAAATATTTCGGGGCCTTCGAGAACGGGAGGCGGCACGGCCACGGAGTGCACACGGCTGCGGACGGCACCCAGTACATCGGCAAATGGACAGCGGATGAACGCGGCGGCTGGGGCACCTGCACCTACGCCGACGGCAGCGTCTACACCGGCTCGTGGCAGCACAACCGGCGGCACGGCCAAGGAGTCTGCTCCTGCGCTGACGGCTCGAAGTATGACGGCCAGTGGCGTGATGACCTCCGGCACGGCCGAGGAACCTGTTTGTATCCTAGCGGCGATCAGTATGCGGGCAGCTGGGAGAAAGGCCTGCGCCATGGCTATGGGGTGTACAGCTCTGCCAACGGCGACCGCTATAGCGGCGAATGGGCGGCAGGCATGAAGCACGGCTCCGGCACCTACATCACCGCCAGCGGCAGCAAGCATACCGGCGAGTGGCGGTATGACCGGATGCACGGGCGCGGAGTCTATGTTTCAGCCGAGGGCGAGCGCTACGACGGGCAGTTTGAGCGTAGTCAGCGGCACGGGGCCGGGATGTACACCTTTCTGTCCGGGAATGTGTACGCAGGCCAGTGGCTGAACGGCATGATGGACGGCTGCGGCAGCTTGACCATGCCGGATGGCACAGTGTATGAAGGCGAATGGCAGAGCGGCTACATGCACGGCCAAGGCTCGCTCTCCTTCCCTGACGGCACGGTGTACACAGGTGAATGGCAGGAGGACAAGAAGCACGGCCAAGGCACCTGCGTCTACCCGGACGGTAGGAAATACTCCGGCGCATGGCGGGACAACATGCACAACGGCCAAGGCCTCTGTGTTTACCCGGACGGCTCTGTCTACAAGGGCAAATGGAAGGATGGTCTCCGGCATGGCGAGGGCAGCTTCACCGACCCGGACGGCGACACCTACACCGGCGGCTGGCAGGAGGACAAACGGCACGGCAAGGGTTCGTTGACCGGTGCCAAGGGCCAGAGCAAGCAGGGCTGGTGGGCGAACGACAAGTATGCCGGCGCGAATCCGCCGGAAAGCAAGAAGAGCGGCGAGGATGAGTTCTTTGCCGCGCTGGGCGGCGACTTGGAGGATGCCGCCAACATGGTCAGCGACGAAGATGAGGATGATCTCTGAGGCGGCTCAGGCGCTGAAGTCCGCCACTTCCTCGCCGTCGATGTGCACAGGCAGACTGGGCGTGTCCGGCTGGGGCGGCAGGCTGATCAGCACTGGCGCAATGTCCGCCGCTGCAACACGTCCTTCCTCTTTGGCAGCCGCAGGCTTGAGAAGGCCTTCAGCTGTGACCTGAAGCCCTAAGACCTCCCAAGCGGCGATGTCCTCCGGCGGGCAGTCAGCCAAGCTGATCACTGTCCTGCTGTCAATTTCTTCCAGATGCGGCTGCAGGGTTGGTCTGAGTTCCTGATCCTGCCAGAGCAGAAAGGCGTAGAGCACCTTGGCTTCTATGTAGCGTTTCTCGAACTTGGCCTTGTGCGCCGCCGCTGTCAGCCGTGCGCTGATCTCCTTCCGCTTGGCCAGCAGGCTGAGCAGCGGGGCCAGCTCCTGCTCAGTTTCCGGGAACTCGCTGTGCAGCGCCTTCAGCTTTTCCTGTGCAGCCAGACCGTGGCCGCTGAGGAGGCAGTCCCGCAGCTCTTGAATGCGGCTGCGTTTGACCACCTCAATCTGGGCAAGCGCCTTGCCCGCCTCCTTTTTGTGCCGTTCGTCGCTGCTGAGCTGCTGGAAGAGTGCCCGTGCCGCCGCGTGCTGTTTCTGTTCCAGCAGCGATGCTGCCTGCTCAAGTTTGCTGCGGTTGCTGAGGTGCCGTTCAGCCCGGCGGCGCAGGGTGATGATCTTCTCCGCCAGCCCAGGATCAAAGGCCTTGATGTTGCGCAGCAGCAGAACAGCCTCGCTGTATTCGCCCTTGCTGAACAGCTCCTGCGCCTGCCGGTATTTGCCCGCAATGCTGAGGTCGCGGTTGATGTTGGAGATGAGCAGGATGAAGTCGCCCTTGCTGTCCGGAAAGTCGTTTGACAGCCGCTGCGCCAGCTCCTTGGCCTGCTCCAGCTCGCCCACGCTGATCAGGCGGTACACGTGGCCGGTCTGCTCCTGTTTCTGCTGCTCGTACTCGGCAAAGACTATGCTGCACGCGCCGCACCCCGTGTCATCGCACTGCCGCCTGCATTTAGGACAAAGCTTCATAGACTGGCTCCCGCTCAGATATGGACCGATTATTTTACGGTGCCACAAGCAGGGCCGGACTGCAAGCAGTTTATCCCTTGACCGCCGCCGGCGGCAGCAGCAGGCTGACTGCGATGTCCGCCAGACCGCACTGATCTTCAGCGGTCGAGCATTTCCAGCAGTTCCGGGGCATCTTCGCAGGCCAGCTCCGCCAAGGCATAGAATTCGGACATAGCGCTGTCCAAGGCATCCATCTTTCCATCCCGCTCCTTGGTTGCCTGCTGGGCCTCGCCGGTCTCTTTGGCCTGGATGATGTTGGCCTGTTCCGCAACATCAACCAAGACCTTGGCCGCGTTGATGGCATTCGGCGGGGTGTTGTACTGGTCGTATTTTGCCAAGGCATTCTGATCGCTCAGGAGATTGCTGAAAAAGGTGTTGGCTTGGGCCAGCCAGCCGGAAAAGGTCCGCTTGCGCTCCTCGTTCAGGGTCAGCTTGACAAAGACGGCGTGGTCGTCCCTGAACAGAATCCGCCCCAGCCGGACTAAGCGCATGTAGGTCTCATGGGCGGTCTTCCAAGCCTGCTCAAAGGCGGCGGTGGCGGCGTGCTGCTCGCTGTACTCGGTTTTCTGGGCAAGATAGAGGTCAAACGCCTGCTGCCGCTGCGTCAGCATCTGATTGAGTTTGTCCGGGGTGTAGCCGTACAGAGCGACCCGGCTTTGCAGCTCCGGGACATCGAGGGCATTGGTGAGGCCGGTCAGGTAGCGATTCAGGCGGTCTTCGATGGAATGATACGGGGCTGGCATAGTGTCCTCCTGAATTGGGTTGAGGGAAGGATTTCCCGGATGATGAGCGGGTGCAGCAGGAAAAAATGGCATTGCAGTGCTGCGGAGCCGTTTTTTCCTGCTACGGAACGACTTTTTCCTGTTGCAGGATGAGTTCTGCCTGCTCCAGAACCTCTTTCTCCTGCTTCAGTGCGATTTATGCCGCTTCCTGAAGCGGTTTTTCCCGATGCAGCGAGCAATCTATCCCTTGCAGATCGTGCTTATAAAATGTAAAACTGCGGGAGTTCTTTAATGATTCGTAAGCATTGATTCCGCCGCACTTTACATAAACTTTTTGTCTTTCAGGTCGTAGCAATACTGCCTTAGGACGAGCATGAAGATATTCTGCTGTTGTAATTGCTCGAATTGCAACATGCGCACTTGGTTCAAAAAATGCGAGTGTAAATGTGAATCCGCACAAATGTACCGCTCGAAATATTTTTTTGCCAAAGCGACATCGAAAGATTAAATGTCCTGACCTGTTAACATCCGGCCAAACAAGAGTTCCAGCTGACAAGTTTTCAGATGAATCTTCTACAGGTATCCTGGCTGGGTAAGAAAGTTCTAAAAAGACACAGACTGACTCAGCATATTTTTGATTATATCCAAGGATATATGGCAACAGAGGTTGAAATACAAAGTGATCTATTCCATCGTTGATACGGCAGGAGTTGTAAGATAGTTTTAGAAGCCAACGCACAAGGAGATCGTAATCATATTTGAAGCAAACTTTTTCCCCTTTATTGATATTTCTAAAAAAGTACTTATCGAAAAGATCGCATATATACGTATCTAACTTCGACAGAATAACATTGTTACAATTAGAACAAACATCTTTTATAGTTGGCTCGGATGGAATATCCCGATCTAGCCTCGACAACCAAAACAGATTGTGGCCTGGCGATTCCCATATTTTTTGCATACGTGTATGGAGCGCAGCAGGCCAAAGATGTTCTTTAGTTAGTGCATTTGTGTTACCGCAATAGGCACAAACAGTACGCATAGAAATTAATCCGCTGTAATTGCAGAACGAGCAGGTTCGGCTACCAAACGAACTCCGAGGGCTGCACATACTCAGTTGATTGTATCAAATCGCGGCTTGGCATTCGTCCTGAGCACTTTATATCTCCTGCTGCATCTCTTCAGCTTCGTAATTGCAGACCGGAACCCGATAATGTCCCAATACATCAATGAATGCCTTTTTGGAGAAATTGGCAATCTTTGCAGCCTGTCCTAATGACACCTTGCCAACCTCGAACAATTTTACAGCCAGCAGTGTCCGCATATCCTCCTCAGAGACGCTGACTGGCAAGTTCATGTTAACAGCCATCGCGTTCATACTTCATACCTCCTGTCGTATTTGATCTATAGCTGCTCAACTCAGAAACCCTGCCAACAGCCTGATCCCGCAACCACAAGATGTAAAACAATTGCGGAAAAATCGCAAGACCTATCCCTTGATCACCGCCAGCGGCAGCAGGCTGACGGCAATGTCCACCAGATCGCTCTGATTTTCCATCACCGTCTCAATATCTTTGTACGAACCAGGGGCTTCGTCAAGGTCTTTCTGATTGCGGATGCCGTGCACCACGCCGAGCGCATTCAGACGCTCCACCTCGGCCTGCAAATTCAGCTCGCGCTGGGCCTGGCCGCGTCCCATTTTCCGGCCCGCGCCGTGGCTGCATGAGCAATAGCTTTCCGGGTTCCCTTTGCCGATGACGATGAAGCTGCGGCTGCCCTGCGAGCCGGGAATAATGCCGAATTCTCCGGCAAAAGCGCGGGTAGCCCCTTTACGGTGAATCAGCACGTCTTTGCCGAAATGCTCCTCCATCGCCGCGTAGTTGTGGGCAATGTTGATGAACTGCGGAAACTCAACCGGGCCGACAATCTCCTGCACCGCCGCCTGAACTCGCTCCATCATCAGCCTGCGGTTGGCCAAGGCGAAATCCACGCACCAGCTCATTTCCGCCAGATAATCTTGCGCCTCCCGCGTTTCCAGCGGCAGAAAGGCAAGCTCCCATTTCTTCGGCACCTCGCTCCGCCACCGCTCGTTCAGGCTGACTGCCAAGCGGTTGTAGTGCTCCGCCACCTTCAGGCCGATGTTGCGGCTGCCGGAATGAATCATCAGCCAGACATGGCCGTCGTCACCCTGCTGGATTTCAATGAAATGATTGCCGCCGCCCAAAGTGCCGATCTGCTTGCAGCCCGCCTCGAACTGCTGACGGACGATGGATTTCTCCACGCCATCCAACCGGGCCGGATCGGGCATCAGGTTCCTGTCTTGCTGCCGCTTGTGGTGGTCAAAGCCAACCGGCACTGCCGACCTGATCAGGCCGAGAATTTTTTTCAGGGTTTCACGGTCAAGGCCGGGCAGAGAAGTCTGCGCGGCGCATACGCCACACCCTATGTCCACGCCAACCGCGTTGCAGATCACCGCGCCGTCGCAGGCCAGCACCCCGCCGATGGGCATTCCGTAGCCCTCGTGGGCATCAGGCATGATGGCAACGTGCCGGAACGTGAAAGGATGATTGGCTAAGTTGCGAGCTTGCGCCAGTGCGCCCGCCTCCATGTCATCAAGCCAGAGTTTGACAGGCCTTTTTTCAGTGCTGAGGACTTGTTTCATGATCTCAATCAGTTGTTTTGTTCAAAAGAATGTCGCACCAGCTGCCGTCAACGCAAAAAAAAAGCCGTTCACCGCAGCCTGCGAGGGCTG
>NZ_JBLWEP010000043.1:4646-15357 GCF_048287355.1 Candidatus Electronema sp. TJ | reverse complement strand
CGCAGCCGCAGCCGCATTGCGCACTTCCTCGCTGGCATCGTTTTTTGCCTTTTTGATCAAGGCGACTGCCTCTGGACTGCCGATTTGACCAAGGGAGTAGAGGGCCATGCTCCGCACCTCGCTGCTCTTGTCATCCAAGGCTTTGCCCAAGGCCGGAACAGCCTGCTTGCCACCAATGCCTGCCAGCACTTCAGCTGCGGTGCGGCGGATATCCTCGCTCGAATCATTGATCAGCATTTCGGAAACCTGAGCAACGCCGCCACCGGCCTCCACTCCGGCAAAATAGCCCAAGGCCTCTTCCCGCAACGCGTTGTCAGGGCTTTTCATCAGCTCGGCAAAATATTCTGGCGACTGTTCCTCCCCCATCTCCTCCTCTGGTTCGGCATCGGACGGCGGCTGGTCTGGCGGCGTTTGAATCTGCGCGGACGGAACTGGAGTTGAGGACGGGGGAATGGGAGCGGCACTGGCGGCGGAAAACACCAGAGGCGGCGCATTGCCGGGAGTGGCTGCCCTGCTGTGCAGAGCTATTTTTTCCATCTTGGATTTGTCTGCCCTTGTTGCATCCGCGCCGTAGGTGAAGACGATATTGAAATCCGGCGCGATCCGCTTGAAGCCGTCCTCCAAAACGGCGCGGCTGAATTCCGCAGAGACAGGCATATCCGCCGGGCCGTGCACAGTGATCTCCACGCCCGCCTGCGCGGCGACCTGACGCAGCAGCTCCTTCAAGGGCATGTTCCGCACACGCAGACTGAGCAGGCTGTCCTCAACAGCAACACCCGCCGCCGGTGCCGCGCCCGCTGGAGGCATCGTGCCGTCAGCGGCCAGACAGGTGGCGGCGGTCATAAGCAGCAGCGCAGACTTCAGAATTGTGCGCACCGGTTTCACACTCCGCCCCTTTTTGTGTTTTCAGGCATCATCATCTTGGCCCCCCGGCGCAGTGCTGTCATGTTAGCTGCAACACGGTGCTGCACCTTTACGAGCAGCGCGAATAACCACAGTCGCGACAGACCTCGCAGCCTTCAGCAAAGACCAAGGTGCCGCAGCATTCCGGGCAGGCGGAGCTGAAGCCCTTCTGCGTTCCGGCCATGAACGACTTCAGCAGCCTGCCGAGCTGGGCGGGCAGATCGAACATGTGGCCGCTGGAGCGGTCAAGCTGACGGATGATCTCTTCCATCGGAATCTGATAGCGCAAGGCGAGCGAGACCAAACGGCAGGTAGTAGTCCACATGGTGGATTTATCCTTCAGATCCAGCCGGTTGTCAAACGGAAATTTAGCGAAGACCTCCATCGGGCTTTCCGCCTCGTCAAAGCAGACAATGATGTAGACCGCATTGCCGTCCGCATCCTTGAGCCGGTAGCGCTTGGCATCCAGCACGTCGGGCAGCTCTTTTTTCTGCAGCTCCCCTTGGGTGGAGACTATGGCGGTTTGCTGTTTGCTTGCGGAAGCTGCCGTGCTGAGCACCTGCCCTTCCCGCGAGCCGTCGCGATAGACAGTCAGACCCTTGCAGCCCAGCTCAAAACCAAGCAGATAGGAGAATCGCACATCCTCTTTGCTGGCCGTCGAAGGCAGGTTGATGGTTTTGCTGATTGAGGCGTCCACGCCACTGGCCTGGAGCGCACCCTGCATTCTGATGTGATCCTCTGGGGCGATGTCCTGCGCGGCTTGGAAAATCCGCTGCCACTGCTCCGGGATTTCCGCATGGCCGAGCACAGTGCCGCTCTTTGCCACCTTCCGCATCAGCTCCTCGGAGAAAAAACCCTCGCGTTTGGCAGCGGCCTCAAAGTGTTTGTTGACCATCAGGAAGCGGTCGCCGTCCATGACGTTTTTCTCAGTGACTACGGAAAAATACGGCTCGCAGCCGGAGGAGCAGTCTGCGATCATCGAGACCGTGCCGGTGGGCTGAATAGAGGTCAGAGCAGCGTTGCGCCGGGCCGGATAGTGGTTGTGTTGCGGATTCCAAGCTGGAAACGGGCCTTTCAATCTGGCCAAAGCGATGGATGTAACCTCGGCCTCGTCGCGGATGAAGCGCATGACCTTGGCTGATTCCGTTCGTCCCGCCTCGTCACCGTAGGACAGCTTCAACTGAATGAGCATGTCGTGCAGGCCCATGATACCGAGGCCGATTTTGCGGGTTTTCTTGGTCATCTCGGCAATTTCCGGGATGGGAAAGCGGTTGCAGTCAATCACGTTGTCGAGAAAACGCACCGCTGTCCGCACTGTCTGCGCCAAGCGGGGATAATCCACCGCGCCATCTTTGACATACTGGCCGAGGTTGATCGAGCCTAAGTTGCAAGACTCGTAGGGAAGAAGCCACTGCTCTCCGCATGGATTCGTCGCCTCGAACTCGCCGAGCTGCGGAGTGGCGTTGGCCCGGTTGGCTGCATCAATGAACAAAACGCCTGGCTCGCCGTTGTGCCACGCCAATTCAACAATTTTATCAAAAACCTTGGCCGCGTTCATCCGGCAGACTGCCTTGCGGTTGGAGGGATCAATCAGGTCGTATTCCTGATTGTTCTTCGCCGCCTCCATGAACTTGTCGGTGATCGCCACCGAAAAGTTGAAGTTGGTGAATTTGCTTTGATCCTGCTTGGCATTAATAAAATCCATGATGTCAGGATGATCCACCCGCAGGATGCCCATGTTGGCCCCGCGCCGCTTGCCTCCCTGCTTGATGGTCTCAGTGGCCGCATCAAAGACAGCGGCGAAACTGAGCGGCCCGGAAGCCACCCCTTGAGTTGACCGCACTGCCGAGTTCTTAGGCCGCAGCCGGGAGAAGGAATAGCCGGTGCCGCCGCCGGTTTTATGCACCAGCGCACCGTTGCGGATGGAAGTGAAAATACCGTCCATCGAGTCATCAACGGGAAGGACAAAGCAGGCCGAAAGCTGGCCAAGATCGGTGCCCGCGTTCATCAGACAGGGCGAGTTGGGCAAAAAATCGAGATGATAAATCATGCGAAAGAACTGCTCGCGCAAAGCCTCATAGTCCTCCAGACCCCGATCGGGCGCAGCCACTGCATCTGCCACCCGGCGGCAGAGGGATTCCCAGTTCTCCAGCACATTCCCTTGGCCGTCTTTAAGGTAGTAACGGCGGGTCAGCACGGTCTCGGCGGTCTCGGTCAAGGACTGTTTCGCAATAGTCCTAGTCATCTCTTTTCCCATCTCTTCCTTCCTTTTTGTGCGGTGAGTCAGCACCTGTCCTTCAGGCGGTTGTGCAGTCTTATAACACAACATGTTGTGCCAACTCAAGCTGAAATTATGCTACCAGTTGTATTTTTGCTCAAAATAAAGAAAACGTCTGTTTTCGCGGCGTTCAGAAATGAGGAGCTTTTGTCAACCGCTTTCCGGCAGAAAAAATGCCGCCTGCGGCAAACCGCGCATTTTTCCGGCAATGCAGCTGATATGGCAAGAGCAGGCTTTTGCGAAGCCTTGCCGGACAGCAGCGCACCCCAAAAAAACGACACCTGCCTTGCCTTCCGCAGATGCAGCGGGTATACTGACGCTTTGTCAGCAGTCCGGCAAGAATACTCTACAGAACAAGATATTATGAAAACAGTCCTCACCTTGTCCTTGCTGCTTTTTTTGTCAGCGCATCCAACGGCAGCCTTCTCGTCGGCCTCTGCCGTGCGTTTTCTTGACACGTGGTCACTCATGAACACGTGGGAAGCAGGGGTCAGGCCGCTGGACTTCGCTCAGACATGGGATAAAAAGCTGGTCTTCATTCTCGGCAGCGACAGCAAGGTGCATGTGTATTCGGCTGTCGGCGAACATCTCGGCTCCGTGCCGTCCTCAGGCCGTCCTGTGGCCATTGACATTCAAGCGCGGGGCAGAGCACTATACGTGGTTGATCAAAATGGCATCTGCACAATTCACAACATCTCCTTGGACAACGGCTATTTCCGCTCGTCGGTGCGAAGCAGATGGAGGTCAGGAGCGACTCGACCGCTTGACATCGCCCATCTACCTGAGCGGGGGATGGTCTTCATTCTCAGCAGGGACGGCGAAGTGCATGTGCATTCCACCGCTGGACAGCAGATCGGCGCAATCTCTGTCGGCTGGGGAACTGCCGCTATCAGTCTCGTGCCCCGAAGCAGGCGGATGCTGCTGCTGCAAGAAGACGGCTCCTGTTCCAGCATTGAGCTGATGTTCTGAACACCACCGCCCTGTTCAGCTTGCCGGGCGCGGTTCCGGGCGGTATAATGGCCCCATATGCTTCCGCTGCAATTTCTTCAACAACACAAGGAAACGAAACGATGAAAAAAACTCTTGCGCTGTGCTGCCTTCTCCTTCTGCCGGGCCAGACCCTTCTTGCCCAGACTCCCGCGCAGACCCCGGAGGGCAAGCCGGACACGCTTTCTTGGACTCCCATCGAAACTTGGAAAGCGGATGTGAAGCCGCGCAGCTTCGCCCAGACATTAGATGGCAGAATGGTCTTCATTCTCGGCGAGGACAGCAAAGTGCATCTCTATTCCACTGAAGGGCAGAAGCTGGGGGTCATTCCGGCGGAGCCGGGCACAGTGGCTTTGGATATCTCCCCGCGCGGCGAAATGCTGTATTTGATGGATCAGAATGGTTCCTATCAGGCCCTTGACATTTCTCTTGCCAAGGATATTGACATCGCTGGTGCGCCGTTCTTGGGCAAAGAGACTGCGCCGGTGGCCATAGTCGTCTTCTCTGATTTTCAGTGCCCCTTCTGCAACCGGGTGCATCCGCTGCTGGAAGAGGTTATGAAGCGCAATCCTGAGACGGTCAAAGTGCTTTTCAAGCATATGCCGCTGAACATGCACCAGCAAGCCGAGCCTGCGGCCCGCGCCGCCATTGCCGCGCAGGAGCAGGGCAAGTTCTGGCAGATGCATGACGCGCTTTTCGCTGTCTCCTCCAGCCTGAGTCCTGAGACGATCGAGAAGGCCGCCGCAGGGATCGGCTTGGACATGGAGAAATTCAAAGCGGACTGGAACAGCCAGGCCACCAAGGACAAGCTGGCCAAGGACCTGACCTCAGCGCGGCTGGCTGAAGTCAACGGCACACCGACCATCTTCGTCAACGGTCGCCGGGTCAACGCGCCCAGCCCGGACATCATCCAGAAGATGATTGATCAAGAGCTGAAGAAAAAGAAGTGAGCCAGGTGAAGAAAGCAGCGGCTTCCGGCGAGTCAGAGCAAAGTCTTGACTTTGCCGACCAAGCCGCCGCGCAGACGCTCTTTGGCGAGCTGAACCGCAATCTGCACACGGTCGAGCAGGCCGCCGGGGTCCGCATTCATCAGCGGGGCGGCGGCCTGCGCATTCAAGGCCGCACACACGCCGTGGAGCTGGCTGTCTCGGCTCTGCGGCAGCTGTATGAGCTGGCGCGGAAGGGGTATCCGATATTCAGCCAAGACGTGGCCTTCGGCCTGCGCATCCTTGAATCCTCTCCTGACACGTCATTGGAGGAGATTTTCCTTGAGAAAGTCTGCATCACCTCTAAAAAGCGGATCATCTCTCCCAAGACGCTCAATCAGAAGAACTACATTGAAGCCATCCGCCGCAACGATATTGTGTTCGGCATTGGCCCGGCAGGCACCGGCAAAACGTACTTGGCTGTGGCGATGGCTGTGGCCGCGCTGACAGCGGAGCAGGTGCAGCGCATCATTCTCACCCGGCCTGCGGTGGAGGCAGGGGAAAAACTCGGCTTTCTGCCCGGCGATCTGGCCCAGAAAGTTGATCCCTACCTGCGTCCGCTCACTGACGCGCTCAACGACATGCTGGGTGCGGAGAAAGCCGCCGAGCTGGTCGAGCGCGGCGTGGTCGAGGTCGCGCCTTTGGCCTTCATGCGCGGCAGAACCTTGAACAAGGGCTTTGTCATCTTGGACGAGGCGCAGAACACCACCCGCGAGCAGATGAAGATGTTCCTCACCCGCATCGGCTTTGACTCGCAGGCAGTGATTACCGGCGACATAACTCAAGTGGACCTGCCCGGCGGTCAGGCTTCCGGGCTGGTGGAAGCGCAGGCTTTGCTTCAGAACATTGAAGGCATCGCCTTCTGCCCCTTTGACAGCAGCGACGTGGTGCGGCATCCCTTGGTGCAGAAGATCATCCACGCCTATGACAAAGCCAGCCGCCGCGAGCCGCCGCCGGCTCGTTCTGCGGCCTGAGTCGTTTTCCATGTCCATCAACTTCATCAGCGAACTTGAGCCGCAGCAGTTTCAGCTCAACCAAAGCCTGCTGCGGGCGCGTCTTGCCCGTCTGCTGCGCCTGCTGAAGCAGGAAGGGCGCACGGTCAGCGTTGTTTTCTTGGATGACAAGGAAATGGCCCGCTACAACCAGACCTACCGCCATAAGGAAGGGCCGACCAATGTCCTCTCCTTTCCGGCGGAAGTGGCTGACGAGCTGGGCGACATCCTCATTTCCGTTGACACCGCGTGGCGCGAGGCGGTCGAAAAGCAAATCCCCCTGCATCAGCATCTCACCTGGCTGCTCATCCACGGCCTGCTGCATCTGCTCGGCTACGACCATGAGCTGTCCGAAGAGCAGGCGGAGCGCATGCAGGACAAGGAGGCGGAGCTTTATCAGGCTGTTCAACATATTCATTCAGGAGGAAGAACCATGCCGCAGCTGGCTATCAATGTTGACCATATCGCCACCATCCGCGAGGCCAGAGGAGGCGCGGAGCCTGATCCGGTGCTGGCCGCAGGCATCTGCGAGCTGGCCGGAGCCAGAGGCATAGTTGTTCATCTGCGTGAAGACCGCCGCCACATTCAGGAACGGGATGTGCGGATTCTGCGCCAGACCGTGAAGACCCGCCTCAACTTGGAGATGGCTGCGGTCAAGGAAATCGTCGCCATCGCCTTGGAAGTGAAGCCGGATTTAGTTACGCTGGTGCCGGAGAAACGGCAGGAGCTGACCACTGAAGGCGGCTTGGACATCATCGCCAATGAGAAGAAGCTGAGAAAGACTGTGAGCAAGCTGACTGAGGCAGGCATTCCGGTCTCCCTGTTCATTGATCCTGACTTGGAGCAGGTCAAGGCCGCCGCAGACATCGGCGCAGCCTATGTTGAGCTGCACACAGGCCGCTACGCCGACGCGAAAGACCACGAAGAACAGGAGCAGGAGTTCCTTCTGATCGAGCAGGCGGCGGAAGCCGCTTACGCCGCCAAGCTGCGGATCAACGCGGGCCACGGTCTTAATTATCTCAACGTGGGGCGCGTCGCCGGGCTGTCGATGATTGAGGAGCTGAGCATCGGCCACGCCGTGATTGCCCGCGCCGCTTTTGTCGGCTTGGACCAAGCTGTGCGCGAGATGCAGAACTGCATTGATTTGGCGGAGTGAAAAGGCATCATGACTCCCCTCATCCAGCTCAAGCAGGTGTCCTTTGCGTATCCCGGCAGCAGCCGTCTGCTTTTGAATGAGACAGATGTCACGTTTGACTGCGGCCAGCGCATCGGCCTGATCGGTGCCAACGGCAGCGGCAAGACCTCCTTGCTGCACATCATCATGGGCCTGTTGCGGCCCACGGCAGGAACTTTGCTCTTCAAAGGCCGCGAAGTCAGCAGCAAAGAAGACTTCCGTCTGCTGCGCCGGAGCATCGGCATGGTTTTCCAAGATGCCGACGACCAGCTTTTTTCACCCACCGTGCTGGAGGATGTCGCCTTCGGCCCGCTCAACCTCGGCATGACGCAGGCCGAGGCACTGCAAGTCTCCCGTCAGACGCTTGAGAATTTGGAGCTGTCCAGGCTGGCGGAGCGGGTCACGCACCAGCTTTCCGGCGGCGAGAAAAAGCTGGTGTCTTTGGCGACCATCCTGTCCATGAAACCGGAGGCGATGCTGCTCGACGAGCCGACCAACAACCTTGACGGCGCGACCAAGGCCCGGCTCACCGCCATTCTCAAACGCCTGGACATCGGCTATATGATCATCTCCCACGATTGGGACTTCCTTGCGGAAACCTGCGACGAGCTGTACACCTTGAACCAAGGCCGGGCTGTCCGCAGCGGCACCGAATGTCTGCACACCCATCGTCATGTTCACGCTTGGGGCGACCGTCCGCACGCCCATGACTGCTGAACAGCGGCCCGTGAAGAAACGGCGGCGAGGCGGCGGCGTTTGTCACTGCTGCAAAAACAGTGCGCCGTACTGTCACAGCTGCCGCTGCGGCTTCACTATCTGTCCAGCCTGCTTTGCCGAAAACACCTGGGGCATGAGCAACGGCCCGACATGGATATGTCCCGACTGCGAAAGGGTGCATCTGCTGGAGTAGTGCCTGCCGCATCATCTTTTTTCCCCCGCCGCCAGTAAAATATTCCCTGCTGCAAGACAGAGGAATTGACCTCGTCCCCGGCCTTGGCTATGATGGACGGAAGGGCCTGATTTTGCGCCGCAGCAGACAGTTGCTGTTTGGCAGCAGACGGTTCTTGTTTAGTGAGAACTGGCCGCTGCTCGGCAGCACAAGGTTGCTGCTCGGTTACAGCTTTCTCTTGCCGAGCAAAAAGGAGCTGCTGTTTGACAACAAAAGGCTGTTGCCTGCCAACAGCTCTTTCCTGCTGAGAAACATATGGTTGCTACCGAGCAGAAAGAAGCTGTTGCTTGACAACAAAAGGCTGCTGCCTGCCAACAGCCTTTTGTTGCTGAGAAACATATGGTTGTTGCCGAGCAAAATACGCGGCGCATTCAATGGCCATGCGCCATGATCTTTCAGAATGGCTGCTGTTGGCGGAATGAAGAGAACGCAAGCGGTCAAAAGCTGCCTCCTGCTGAACAGCCGAAGCCGCTTTTTCAAGTCATGCTTCACGAAAACGAGCCGCAGTTTGTTCACACTGCCAACGCAATGCTGTCAGCTCTTTGACCTTTATCAAGAAAAAAACAATCGTCAGCCTGCATGTCGCGCCGAAAGGCAGAGAATAGCTGACCATGCCATATCGACTGACAACAGCGTATAATTTTCAGCATCTGCCGGTGAGTTCCTTGCAGATGAGAAGAAAATATTGGTTCATGTGAGCAAGAGGCACTGACCTCGACACCGCAAAGGGGGCCTTATGGATGTATCTGCTGTTATTGGCATCATCATCGGCGGCATCATTTTTGGGTCGGGCCTGTTCCGACATGCGGGAGGCTGGCTGGCCGGAATGCTCTTCGGCTGGCTGCTGGTGCGGAATCTCAGCCAGAGCGCGAAGATTGCCCGCTTGGAACGGCGGCTGCGGCATGTTGAAGAGCTGATCGAGGAGATGCCGGAAGAGGCGGACCAGCCTGTTCAAGAGCCAGCAACGGCCTCTGCTGCTGTTCCTTCGCGCCGCGAGGAGCGCGAGGAAGCTCCGGCAAAGGTCTTTTCCCAGCCGAAGTTTGAACCTGCGCCAGAGGCGGCGCGCAGCGAGATCAAACCGCCTCTGCCGCGCTTGTCTGCCGAACCTGCTTGGGATGAGCGCGCCGCCGCCAAGCTGAAAGCCTTTTTCACCGAAGGCAATGTGGTGCTCCGCGTCGGCCTGCTGGTGCTCTTCTTCGGCGTGGCCTTCCTGCTCAAATACGCTGCTGACCGCAACGTGATTCCCATTGAACTGCGCCTGCTCGGCGTGGCCTTGGGCGGACTGGCTTTGCTCGGCCTTGGCTGGTTCCAGCGGCAGACGCGGCCCGGTTTCGCCCTGCTGGCGCAAGGCGGCGGCATCGGCATCATGTATCTGACTGTCTTCGCCGCCTTCAAGCTGTATCATCTGCTGCCCGCGCCGCTGGCCTTTGCCCTGCTGTTTGGTTTGGTGGCCGCCTCCACGGCCTTGTCCCTGCTGCAAGATGCCCGCCCGCTGGCCTTGTTTGGCGCAGCTGGCGGCTTCCTCGCGCCGGTGCTGCTCTCCACCGGCAGCGGCAATCACGTCGCCCTGTTCAGCTACTATGCCCTGCTCAACTTCGGCATTCTTGCCGTTTCCTGGTTCAAGGCTTGGCGCAGCCTGAATTTGCTTGGTTTCATCTTCACCTTGGGCATTGGCTCAATGTGGGGATTGAACAGCTACCGGCCAGAGCATTTCGCCACTGCCGAGCTGTTCCTGATTCTTTTCTTTCTGATGTTCAATGCCATCGGCGTGTTCTTCGCCTTCCGTCAGCCGCCGAATCTGCGCGGCTATGTGGATGGCACTTTAGTCTTTGGCACACCGGTGATCTGCTTCTCCTTGCAAGCGGGCATGGTGCACAACATGCCGCACGGACTGGCCTACAGCGCATTGGCAGTGAGCAGTGTTTACGTTGTTCTGGCGAGATTTTTATGGAACAAGGGCAATGAGCGGCTGCGGCAGGGAATGCGGACGCTGACGGAAGCCCTGCTGGCCTTGGGAATTGTTTTCGCCACCTTGGCTGTGCCGCTGGCCTTGAGCGGACGCTGGACCGCTGTCACCTGGGCGATGGAAGGCGCGGCGTTAGTCTGGGTGGGCATTCGGCAGAACCGCTTTCTCGCTCGCAGCAGCGGCTTCCTCCTCCAGTTCGGAGCAGGTTTCTGCTTCCTTGCCGATGGCGGTCATTACGGCGGAACACGCCTGCCTGTGCTCAACGGCACCTATCTTGGCGCAGTGATCATTGCCCTGTCCGCTCTCTTTGCCTCATGGCAGCTCTATAAAGCTGACAACCTGCGCCGCTGCGAAAAATGGAACCACCTGCCGCTCTTTTTCTGGGGCTGCATCTGGTGGTTCTGCGCCGAGCTTTTCGAGAGTGAGCGGAGTGTTCCATACTCTCTTAGAGAGTATTTCAACCTGCTCTTCATCAC
>NZ_JBLWEP010000043.1:0-4411 GCF_048287355.1 Candidatus Electronema sp. TJ | reverse complement strand
GTCAATCACGTCATCAGCTATCTTCTGCTCACCTTGCTTGTCACCTCGGAAGCTGGCTGGCTGACGCATCAACTCATCGGCAGCGCAGGCGTATGGAACGAGCTGGTTTGGGGACTGATACCAGCAGGCATGGTGCTGCTGACGCACAATCGCTGGCTGGAAACCCGCTGGCCCCTCGCTGAGCAGGCCAAAGCGTATCAGCGGCACGGCGCAGGAATATTGGCAGCCCTCCTCTGGCTCTGGCTGCTTTCCGGCAGCTTCAGCAGCGCAGGCGACGCGCCGCCGCTGCCTTTCATTCCTCTACTCAATCCGCTGGAATTGAGCCAGCTCGCAGTGCTGCTCCTGCTGGTCTGGTGGCTGCTGCGCCATCGCCTGCTGCCGGAACCCGCACTGGCCGCCTTTGGCGCAGGCACAGCCTTTCTCTGGCTCAATGCAGCCTTGGCCCGCGCCGTGCATCATCTCGCCGGAATCTCCTTTGATATGGACGCGATGCTTTCATCCCGCCTCTACCAGACCGCGTTGGCCATCCTCTGGGCCTTGCTCTCGCTGGCCCTGATGACCGCCGCAGGCCGCCGTCAAAGCAGGGCGCTCTGGTTCACAGGCTGTATTCTGATCGGGGCCACAGTGCTCAAGCTCTTCCTGATTGATCTGGCCAACAGCGGCGCAGTGGAGCGGATTGTCTCCTTTCTCTCTGTGGGCATCCTGGTCATCGTCATCAGCTATTTCTCGCCCCTGCCCCCGAAAAAGGAGGAAGCTCCATGAACCGTCTGCTTATTCTCTTGCTTATGCTGGCCGCAGCACCTTGTTTGGCCAAGGATGATCCGCAGCCGCTGCGGTTGGAAGATTTTGCCTACGGCATGGAACTGAAGGTGAAAGGCAACAGCCCGGTGGCCAGCCTGAGCCTGCCCGCCGAGGTCTATCAGGGCTGTGTCCGGCCTGATCTCGGCGATCTGCGGGTTTTCAACAGCAATGGTCCGGTGCCGCATCTGCTCCGCCCGCCGCAGCCGGAACAGGCCGCCCATCCCGCGCAGAGCCTGCCTTTTTTCCCTCTTTCCACACCCAGCGGGCAGGGCAGGGCGGCAGATATTGGCATTGCCATCGGCAATAACGGCGCACTCATTGCCTTCAGCACGGGCGGAGCAGAAAAGGCGGAGCAGGCCATTGCGGCCTATATTCTCGACAGCTCCGCCCTAAAGCAACGTCCTGACTGGCTGGAATTTGCTTGGCAAGGGCAGGGCAGGCAGTTCTCAGTGTCGGTGCAGCTGGACAGCAGCGATGATCTGAACAGCTGGCAGCCTTTGGCTTCGGCGGCTTTGGCCGAATTGAGTTTCGGCGGTCACAAGCTCCTGCGCAACCGGATTGAGCTGGACGGAAAGGCGGAAGGGAAATACCTGCGCCTCACCTGGCCGCAGGGCAAGGAGGGCATCAGCCTGAGCGCGGCGCAGGCCGGTTATGAAAGCGAAACACGGGCGCAGGCCCGCTCGCTGCTGCCGCTGAACGGAACGCCTGATCCCGCCGCCGCGCCGGGCCGAGCCGCGTGGCTCTACAGCACCGGCGGCTTCTTTCCGGCAGACCAGCTCAATATCCGCCTGCCGGAGCAGAATGCGCTGGCGGAGTTCGCCATTTTCTCCCGTCCGGATGAGCAGGCGGCTTGGCAGCGGCGGGCTTCGCTGCTCGCTTGGCGGCTGACAGTTGACGGGGTGAAGCTGGAAAACGGCTTGCTTCATCTCGCGCCGGTCACTGACCGCTACTGGCGGCTGGAAACTGAGGCTGGCAGCAGCGCGGCTCCGGTTTTAGAGCTGGGCTGGCTGCCGGGCCAGCTCGTTTTCATGGCCCAAGGCGGGCCGCCTTACACCCTGGCCTATGGCCGAGCCGGGCTGGAGCCTGTCCGCTCACAGGTGGGGCAGCTCCTCAAGGCGGCAGAGCCGGTCAGCGGCAGCAAGCTGATTGAGGCTGCCCAAGCCGAGCCGCAGCGGGTGCTGGCTGGCCAAGCGGCCTTGGAAATAAAAAAAGAATTCCCCTGGCGCGTCTGGCTGCTCTGGGCCGGACTGATCGCCGGGGTGCTGGTGGTAGGGGCAATGGCCTTGAAGCTGTTCCGGGAGATGAACGGACGAAGCAAGGAAACAGCCTGAAGCCCCGTCTATAGCTGGAGCAGAAGAGAATTCATGTTTATGACGCTCCGACTGTAGCCCGCTCCGCTCCTCGCCAAAGATGAAGAACGGCTGGCGGAAAATGCTCCGCAGCAGGCTGGAGACGCGCCGTTCCACGTTTGGAACAAGGCATCCGACACTTCGGATGAGGCATTCCACGCTTGGAATGACCCATTCGACACTCGGAATGAAGCATTCGAAGCTTCGAATGAGGCGTTCCACGCTTCGGATGAGCCATCCTGCGCTTGGAACGAGGCATCCGAAGCTTCGGATAAGGCATTCGACGCGTGGAATGAGCCGTTCGATGCGTGGAACACGGCATCCCAAGCAGGAAATCCGGCAGTTCGAGCCGAGCGGGAACTCCCATGAGCATCAGGAAATTCCTCCCTGCGGCCGGAATGACAGCGCATGGTCATTGCATGATGCTCCACTATGATAACCTGCCGACTCTTCTCCGTCTGTCAAGTTGCGGCGGACGAGACGTTTGCCGCTTGATTTATCCGGGCAAGACTGTACAATTTTCCGCATCCGCAGTCCGCTGACAGAACACCCCCACGACCATGACCGACGAGAAAGAGAATTCTGCGCCCGCAGACGCGCCTGATTTTGGCGAAATAGAGATAGGCGGCGCAGCCCCGCACAGGCCCCGTACCCGCAGCGTGGCAGCCGCGCCCACGCCGTCCAGCCCTGCCGTGCCGCCGGAGAAAAAGTCTGCCCGGCAGAAAAAAGCCTACCGCTCCGGCGGCAGAGGCCGCCTCTGTCTTGTTTCGCTCCTGCTGCTGCCGCCTGCGCTGCTGCTTTTCTGGCTGATCGGCGCATTCTACCTGCTGCCGCTTTATGTGCAGGGGCCGCTGGCCGAAAAATTAAGCCGTCAGCTCGGCAGATCGGTCACTGTGGGCCAAGCCAGCCTCGCGCCTTTCAAGCTGATTCTGCGCCTGCACGAGATCACTGTCGGCCCTGCCGCTGACCGCACAGACGAGCCGGAGCTGGCCCGCATCGCTTCGGCAGAGGCCCGCATCCGGCCTTCCGGCCTGCTCAAGGGACAGCTTCTGCTGGAAGATGTCAGTGTCGACCGCCTGCGCACCAGTCTGATCCGCCGCCGCGACGGCAGCTTCAATGCTCTGCCGCAAAGCGGCCTCTTCAGCGGTTTCAGCCTGCTGCCGCCTTGGCTGCATCTGCGCGACCTCCGCCTGCACCGCAGCACGGCGCATTTTTTTGATCAGCCCAGCGGCAAAAAGCATCTGATCGAGCATATTGAATTTGTCCTGCCAGCGGCCGGACAGAACCTTGATCCCAGCCTGAGCGCGGTGGTCAATTCCAGCCCGCTTCAGCTTGTCGGCCAGCGGCAGAAGGACGGCGGCGGCCCGGAAACCCGCTTGACCCTCAAGCTGGATAATCTTGACCCGCAGCAGTATCTCGGTCTTTTCCCGGAGATAGCCAAATCCATCAGCTTGAGCGCGGAGCGGGCCGATGCGGTGCTTGAGATCAGCCTGCGCGAAAACGGAGCCGCCGACGAAAGGCTGAACGCGACCGGCTCTGTCACCTTCTCCAACCTGCTTCTCCAGTCCGCCGATTCTGAGGAGCGGCCCGATCAGGCGTTCCGTCTGACTTCGCCAACCGCTCATGTCATACTCCGGGCCAATCCCCTTCAGCGGCAGTATGCCGTGGATGAGCTGCTGCTGGAGGAGCCGCAGCTTGACCTGCCGTCAAGCATGGCCGGGCTGCTGGACGGCTCCGCGCTGGCCGCCAAAGCCGCCGTCCTGCTCAACCCTGCGGAGCTTGGCCTTGCTGTGGGCAAGCTGACCTTAAACAAGGGCCATGTGCGCAGCGGAGGGCAGGAATGGACTGACGTGCAGCTTGAGCTGACCGGCTTCAAAAATCTGAAGGCCGCCGCTGAGGGAGAAGACGAGGCCGCCCGGCTTTCCCTCACGGCCCGCAGCGGTGCATCGTCGCTTGCTTTCACGGGCGCAGCAGATTCCACTTTCAACCTGAACGGCAACTTCAGCCTCCAGCACATGCAGGCTGACTGGCTCCGTCCCTTTCTCCCCGCAGATAATGGTCTGCGTTTTGCCAAAGGCGGCGCGGACATCACAGGCGCACTGCAGATGGAACAGAGGGCTGAAGGCGGACCAGTGCTGACTGTCACCGGCGGCGCAGTGACCCTGCGCGATTTTTCCTTGCAGCAGAAAAAGGCAGCACTGCTGACCGCCAGAAGCCTGAATGGCTCAGACTGCGTTCTTGACGGTGCGGCCCAAAGCATG
>NZ_JBLWEP010000042.1:12518-16516 GCF_048287355.1 Candidatus Electronema sp. TJ | reverse complement strand
AAACCAAACTGCTTTGCAGCCGAGCAGGAACCTTCCTTTACTCTCCGCTGCAAAGAGGTCTAATGTTTGTCCAGACCAGTCTCCACAAAATTATTTATCAGCGAGCTGGTCGCCTTCCTGATCGCCTGATCAAAAAGGTCGTCATACTGATTGTCCGCCAGCACGGATTCAGGCGCAACCCGCACCTCAATCTGATTGGTCCAGACCACCTGCGCATCATAGGCATCCTGAACCCAGATGCGCAGCCGCACCACGGCCTGATCCATCCGGCCTCCGTGGCTGGCCATCTCACCGGCTGCGCTGCCCAGCACGGACCACACGATGGTGTTCGCGCCTTGGCCGCTGCTGATGCCGAAGAAACCTTCAGAATCATCTCCATCCCAAGGCCAGTTGGCTTTGTTGCCAACAGCTGCACCCCATGCGCCGCCTGCGGCCATGTTGCCTATATTGTCATACTTGGCAGAATCAGCAAAGCCGAAAACCATCCGGCTGGTTGATCCAACAACAAAAGGAAGCAGACCGCGCTTGTGCGGAGACCATGTGTGCTCTTGGCGGGTGCGGAATTCCAGTATCCGGCCTCGGATGATGTAATCTGCGCCAAATTTGCGCCCAATTTTGACTACATCCTGATCAGTCAGGCCATGCGTGCCGGGGCTGTCCGCAGCAAGATTTTTGCTGTTTGCTTGGTAGGCTTCCTGTAACGCCATATAGCCGTTGAGCTTCTCCTTCATCGCATCTGACCAGTCAGGATCATCCAGCTCACTGGACAACGAGTCGGATTTATTCTCATCTGAGCCGTAAAGAGCGATGCTGATAATCTTCTGCTCTACCAAATAGTTGAATACATCCTCCGAAACCGGCGCGTTGAAACCTCGGCTGGACAAGCTGTTGGTCAATGATTCCGTCACCAGCAGGTGACGGCGGAAGGACGAGGAAATTCTGTCCCCCTCGCTGTAGTCAGCAAAAGGAAGAACGACAGCTCTCCTTCCTTTGCCGCTGTTGTCCGAATATGCTGCATCCGGGGTCATCACAGTCTCGACAGTGGTCTGACCGCAGCCGGCCAGCAGCCCTGTCAGCAGTATCCCTGCGGATACAAATTTCAGCAGGCTCATGGTTGCTCCCAAATAAAGTGATGAGACTCCGATCAGTTGATGATGCGCGGCCGCAGAAGAATGATCAGCTCACGCTTGATCTTCTTTTTTGTCTCGTAGCCGAACAGATATTTCAGATAAGGAATATTCTTTGTTCCTGGAACAAAGTTCTCTCCTTCTGTCTTTTCTGTGTCATTGATAAGACCGCCGACAACGAGCACTGAACCATCTTTAACCTTGACCCAAGTGTTCATCTCCCGTTTATTGACAATCGGAAGACCAATTTTATTACCGAATCCAATTGTAGCATATTCAATTGGTTCAGTAAGCTCTGATGTCATCGGGATCAAATTCATGACAACTTCGTTGTCTTCTTTTATCACCGCAGAAATTGCCATGCCAACTCCTGATAATATTTGATCAGTTTTAACAGTTGACGACACCCCTCCTCCCTCTGTCACTTGTGATTCTACACTTTTGATATAAGTTACATCTCTGCCCACTGATATCAAAGCATGCTGGCCGCTCAACAGGCTTATTTTAGGATTGGAAAGAACGGATGTTTGGCCTTGAGACTGCAACGCCTTGATAAACTCAGGAAAACTAAAGTTTGTGATCAAGGATCCTCCAACACCAAAAACCTCTGAAATTCCTGTAGAGCTGGTGATGATAGTTGCGGCTGTTTTGACAGTGTCCAGTGTTGTCAGTCTGTTGCTGTCATTGCGGTCTGTGCTGCTGCTGCTTTCTTTATCACTGCTGCTGCTGGCATTTTTAAACTGCTCATCCGTAGTGTTGCTGTAAAAACTGCCAGACTGTCCAATTACTTCCGTATCTATCTCTTCCTCACCATAAGAAGAACTGGATTCTTTACCGCTCGCTTGCTCCCTCTGTCTTTTTCTATCTCTTTCTGCTTCCGAACTATATGCATCCCTAAACTCAGAACTGTCACCGTCACTTATGTCTCGATCATACTTCTTTTCCCTGGCCGATGAAAGATTAGAATCAAATTTCAAATTATCAAGCAGCTGGTGCCAATTAACTCCCAATGAAGAGCTGTCTTCTAATTGCACTTCAATTATCTTTGCATCAATAACAACTTGCTTGTGGAATTCTTTCTCCAAGCTGGATAGATACTCTGCAACTTTTTTCTGTAGTGACTTTGGCGCATTAACTATAATAAGACCTATTGTCTTATCAATAGTGTAGCTTGACTCTGTTGATTTGGCAACACGCCTTGCAGATTCCACGCCCTCTTCCGCAGGCTCGGTTTCCTCTTTGGCTGTTTTGTCTTTTTTATCGTCTTTTTTATCGTCTTTTTTATCGTCTTTTTTATCGTCTGAAGCGACTTCAGTGCTCCACGTAGCCATCAGGCTGTCAAGATTGTTTTTTATCGTCTCCCATTGGTCAAACAGATTATCGTACTGTTTTGTATTCATGCTCCCGGAAGTAGAGCCGGTGTTTGAATGGTAATAATGTCTTACGTAGGGCAACGAAACTGTATATTTTTTGGTCTCTCGATATTTAATGACGATAGTATTCCCTTCAATTTCGTGAAAGTAATCTAACTGTCGGAGAATATTATCAACAGCTTCATAAAAATTGTCATTAGCTCTGATATCTATATCAACCAGCAAATTTTGATCCACATCCGAGGCCCAGCTCAAACTCATATTTTTTGTTCTGACGATGGCTTTCATAGCCTCGCGCAGCGGAATAGGCTGGCTGGTGGTGATGTTGGATCCCACCTTGAGCTGAAGTCCATCCAGCCCTGCTGCCCCTTTGGCCGTCTGACTAGAATCCGACTTTTTTTCCTCACGAATCATGTAGCCGGTCTGCCGAAAACGGTCGGGAAGCAAACTCGGCTCCACCACGGTGCTATGCTGAGGAGATATTTCTGCGGGAGCGGCCGCAGATTTTAACGACTCAGTTTTTTTATCTTTCTCCAAGCAGGAGGAGAGCAGAAGCGCAGCGGCAAGGCAGCCAGACAAGAGATATCTCTGGAATTTCATTGTGCAATCCTTGAATTATTTAATTAAATCGAATTCTGTTTTTAATGTACGCCCGGAGATCTTGGGGCACGCTGAAACCGGCATGGAGAATAGCTGTGTACGCTTTATCTGCCTCATCCTTCTGGCCTTGCTGATCTAAAATACGGGCGCGAGACACCATGGAATCTAAATCATCGCCATGCAGCTCGCTGTATTTCTTCAAAAGGCGCAAAGCCGCATCATACTGTTGCTGCCGTTCGCTGAACACAGCGTAATTGAACAGGGCTTCACGGCTTGGAATTCCGACGCTGATACTTTGGTCGAAATACTGCTGCGCTTGACTGTTTTCCGCCATGTTGGCATGACCAATAGCCGCATTCAATGCTGCGGCATTGTTTTTTTTGTCAGCCGCAAGAGCTTTCTTTGCATAGTAGACTGCTTTTGCATTCTGGTTGAGCTGGGTGAGATATGCTGACGCAATTTTGTTAGCCAGCTTGCTTCTCTCCTGCCTCTCCACCTTCTCCGGCCAAAGGCTTAAAGCTTTTTCGTAAAATTGCACGGCTGTCTCGATGTTGCCCGTCTTTTCTTCTTGGATTCCTAATGTCACAAAATTTTTTGCTTCAACAACTTCAGATGGTTGCCCGGCTTGCCCTTCACCGGTTACTGTAATCGGAGTAGAACTTCCTTTTTTGCCGCCTTCAGGTTCGATAGTAAGCGCGGATTCAGCCGTTGCACGCTGCGGCCAGACGAACTCTTTATTCTTTGGATAAATGACAATAGTGTTATGTCGCTGTTCCTTGGCCAGATCTTTAAGGTTAAGGATGATATCCAACGCGAAATCCCATGGCACTTGGTTCAAGGCAAGAGTGAGGACACCGGAAACACCCTCAGCCACCACGATATTGGTGCCGCTTACTTC
>NZ_JBLWEP010000042.1:3522-11737 GCF_048287355.1 Candidatus Electronema sp. TJ | reverse complement strand
CTTTTTTTAGTTTCTAACAAAGTGGAATGCAACATTTTTTATTTCTCTCCCTCTCGTTTCAGGCGCATCACTGTTTCTTTCGAGACAATCCTGCCGGATTTTGTGGTGAAACTCTCGTCAACCACAACTTGTCCACTCTCAATTTTCCTGACAATACCATACGTGCCGACAAACGTTCCTTCGTGCAGAACATATCCTTTCCCAGAAACATCTTCCGCCACCGCCGCCTGCTCTTTTTCCATAAATATCACCGCCACCAGCTTCAGCTGCCCCGGTTCGAACGGAATAGTATGTGGCCGCAACGGTGGCTTAATTGGAGGATCAGCAGGCGGCTGAATGGAAAAAAAAGGAAGAAAAGGATCAGGGCGGCCTTCCCATTGATACATTATCTGCCCAACACCTTCAGCAGCCCAAACTTGGCCTGTCAGAAGAAAAAAAATAGCTATGAAAAAAAGTATATTCTTTGACACAGCATATCTCTTTATAAAGAAATCGAAGCTACATTCCCTTCTGCTCATCATCTTTCTTCAAAGTCATAACTACATCTTTTTCAAGAATTCTACCAGATTGAGTTTTAGAAGTTTCTTTGATAGAAACGCGACCCTTATCAATTTCAATAATTTCGCCACGTTTGCCTATGAGCATTCCTTCCCGGAGAAGATATCCCTTTCCTGTGACATCCTCTGCCATAGCCATCGGTCCGCTCGGAGTGCTCATCACCGCCACCAGTTTTAGCTGCCCCGGCTCCAGCAAACGCAAACCGGTCAGCACTTCTCCCTCATCAGGATCGATAATTTTGTCTTCCTCATCCTTGACAGCCTTTTTTTCTTTAGAAATAAAAGGATAGAAAGGATCAGGTCGGTTGTCCAGCTGGTATTCAAATTTAAGTTTGCCGCGTCCTTTTCCGGCACCGTCAAGGACGGCTGGCGCATCGTCGAGAAGCTGATCTTGAGCCGCTGCCGCTCCGGCAGTCAGAAGAACTGCGGTCAAGAGAAGATATGTTTTTGGACTGAAATGCATTGCGCCGCACCTGTCTTTTATTTCTTTTGAGGAGCAGGGTTCTTTTGCTGTTGCGCACCTGCTGGTGCCTTTGGAGCCGCAGCTTGACCTGTGAAACGATAAGTAAGCAAGTTGCAAGAAGATTTAAGCAGCACTTCCTGCTCAACTTCTTTAGCGGAACCCATTTTTATGTTATCAACAGTTACTAAACGTTCAAGTCCACTGACCTCACCCAAAAAATATCCTACGTTATGGTATGGCCCGTTGATACTGATGGTGATGGGGATTTCAGCGTAAAAATCCTTTGGCACTTCATTGCCCGGTTTAAATTCGTTAAAATCCAATCCGGCTCTTTTGCCAAGGTCAGCTATATTGCGAAGCAAAATGGGGATATCTTGCTCCTTTGGCAGGATCGCCGAAGTTTCCTCGAATTTTTTTTTCGCTTCGGCAAGTTCTTTTTCGTGCTGCTCCTTGTTGTCCGCCGCCTTCTGGGCTTTTTCCACTTTACCAGTCAGCTCTGTCTTTTTTGTCTGTAGTGCGCCAATTTCTTCTTGCTTTGGCATGTAAAAGAGAAAAACAAAAACAACCACTATCAAGATTGGCAACCCTATCGCGATTGCAATCTTAATATTTTTATTGAGAGGAATATATTTATCGTTGATAAACGCATCAAATTTCGCGGCAAAATTTTGTTTTTTATCAGAGGCCATAATTTTTTTCCGCTTCTTTATTTTTCCGCTTTTGCTGGCGCACCACCAGCTTTTTTTCCATCCATCTCCGCAGACGGTTCAGCTCCCGGCATGGCAACAGAGGCGGATAACGTAAATTTTTTTAAATTTCTTTCTGCATAGACCTGCATGACGGAGCTGGTCAGCGTCACATTTGAGATACATTTACACTTAGATTGCCCTAAGGCCTGAAGGTACTCCGCCACTGTTTGATTGTCCAAAGCCATGCCAGTAAGCTTCAGCGTACCGCCACTCTGCTCAAAATCGGTCAGCCACATCCGGGATGTCGGGGTGATATTGGCGACCTCATTCATAATATTGGCCGTCAATGCGGATTTCTTCTCCAGCTCCTCAACAATAGCTGTCTGTTTTTTAATTAAATCCTTGCCTTTTTCCAACGCTTCTATCTGTTTTAAAATTTCTGCAAGTTCCTTCTCTTTCTTCTCCAGTCTGGCTATATCTCCATTCAAGCCCCTGACTTGACCGCTCAAAAACACAACTATCAGGAGCAGCAGTGCTACGAGGACCGCAAAGACCACACCGAAAAACGTCAGCTGCCGTTTAGCTGCGGCCTGCTGCTTGATTTTTTTGACCGGCAGGAGATTTATCCGTAGCATGGCTCAGAACTCCGCCGGACGGATGGCTAATCCGGTCGCTATGGACATTTCAGGCGCGGCGGCCTCAAGATATTCCATGTCTATATTTTTGTTGATCTTCATACCCTCAAAAGGATTGAAGGCGATCACCTCCAAACCAGTCTCTTTGGCAAGATAATCACGCAGGCCAATCACTTTGGAGCCGCCGCCGCTGAGAACGAGCGCAACCAGCGGCCTGCCGGGATTGTTGTTGCCGTAGAGATCAATAGCCTTTTTAATCTCCAACACCCATTTCGTACAGATTTTATTGAAAACGTTGTGCACCGTCTCTTGGTGCTCCTCGTTCGCCGCCTGCCGCCCCAGCTTGATTTTTTCCGCCTCATCGTATTCAATGCCCAAAGCGTCGGCGATATCTTGGCTGATTTTGTCGCTGCCCGTCACCACATCTCGGGCTAAGACTGAAGTGCCACCCGCAATGATATTGATATTCATCTTGGAAGCTCCGATGTCCACCAAGCAGACATTTTTCTCGCTGCCGGCGACGGTGTTCCAGATGTTCTCCAAGGCAAACCCGTCCACATCGACCAGCACCGGCAGCAGCTTCAGCTCTTGAATCATCTCCAAGTACGCGTCCACAACTTCTTTCTTGGCCGCCACCAGCATGACCTCGCTGCGCTCGAACTCACCTTTCGCCGCCTTGGTCACTTGAAAATCAAGATACACCTCGTTGATGTCAAATGGAATATACTGCTCTGCTTCCTGATGCAGCCGGTCAGCCAGCTCATCCTGATTTTCTATTTCAATATTGATTTTCTTGACGATTACCGAATAGCCGGAAATGGACAGCCCAACCCGCTTATTTTTAATCTTCAGATTTTTGAACAGCTCAGAAATCGCCGCTGCGACATCTTCGGCATCTTGAAGCACCCCATCATCCACCGAGCCGGGAGAAAGAGCGGCAGTGCCAAGCGTCACCAGCTCATAACCATTCTTGCCAGCCCGCTTCACCTCGCAGACCTTCACTGCATGGGAGCCAATGTCGATGCCGACTATGGGGATTTCCTTTTTCGCCATGTTCCGTTCGTTTGTTCAGGCTGCTTCTTGGTTCAGCCCGCCGTCAGCCGCAAGCCGGGGGAAAAGCTGAATACATACTATATAGCGCATAAGAAGAAAAGAAATCAAGAGGGGTTTCATTTTTTGCTTCAGTCCCCCAAAAAAACGCCGCTTAATTGACAGTCACGAGTTGCCGAACCCGGATGCTGTTTTTTGCCGGAGCGTAGGCGTACAGCGCACCGCCTTGGTAGTTCTGATAGTGCCTGAGCACCTTGTTTACATAATTGATGGTCTCTGGGATGCGGGGAATGCCGCCAGTGCGCATGACTCTGCTCGGCCCAGCATTGTAGGCGGCCAGACTGAGATGCAGGTCGCCGTTGAAGCTGTCCAGCATCTCGCGCAGATAGCGCGCCCCGCCATAGATGTTTTGCCACGGGTCAAAAGGGTCATTAACATTGAGGTGCCTGGCGGTGGTAGGCATGAGCTGCATCAGCCCCTGCGCACCCTTAGACGAGACAGCGTAACGGTTGAAATCTGATTCGGCTTTGATCACCGCCTTGACCAGCAGCGGATCAACTTGGTGCACGCGGGCCGCATGCTGAATGTGAAGATCGAAACTGCTGCGCTGTGAGATATTCCCGAAGCGCAGCTCGCGGCGGTTGATGCTGTGCACGCCGGGCGCACCATTAGTAGTGATCATCAGACGAGGCTGCCCGGAGGAAGGCTGAGAATAACTCACCGGCTTGCAGCGTCTATCTGTAGAGGCATTGGTGTAATGCACCACCCCACGTTCATCAGTGTATTTGCAGATTTCCCCCTGCGCCCGCCCAACTTGGACGAACAAGCTGGACGCAGCAGCGACGCACCACCACAACACGCAAGCTCTCATTGCAGGCACCTCATTTTTTTTGTCATCTTATTGCCGCCGCTTCTTCCAGTCGGCGAGGAACTGCTCCATGCCGAGGTCGGTCAAAGGATGCCGGGCTAACTGAGCGATGACTTTATAGGGGATAGTGGCGATGTGTGCGCCAAGCAGCGCGGACTGAATCACGTGCATCGGGCTGCGCACCGAGGCGACGATCACTTCGGAGGCATAGCCGTAGTTGCTAAAAATGGTCATGATCTCGCTGATCAGCGACATGCCTTCCTGAGCGATGTCATCCAAGCGGCCAACAAAGGGGCTGACATAGGCTGCGCCTGCCTTGGCCGCCAGCAGGGCCTGCGCAGGCGAAAAAATCAAAGTGACGTTGGTGCGGATGCCTTCCGCTGCCAGCCGCTTGACTGCCTTCAGCCCTTCTGCTGTCATCGGCACTTTGATGACGATATTTTTGTGCAACTTTGCCAGCTCGCAACCCTCGGCAACCATGCCGTCCGCGTCCAGGCTGATCACCTCAGCGCTGATCGGGCCGTCCACCAAGGCGCAGATGTCCGCCAGTATTTCGTTGAACGGTTGCTGCTCCTTGGAGATCAAGGAAGGATTGGTGGTCACGCCGTCCACCATGCCCAGCTCCAGTCCTTTTTTTATTTCTTCGATGTTGGCTGTGTCAATAAAAAATTTCATTCGTCCTGTCCTTTCGTTCCGCCATTGAAGGCATCGCAGCAGGATTCGCTGCAAAAATAATATATTCTGCCGTCCTGCCGGAGCCGGACCGCCTGTTGTTTCGGAATGAGAACGCCGCAGACTGGATCTTCCACCAAGACATCCTCAGCGGATTCTTGTTTTTTCTGCTCGTCCTGCTGCTGCCGAAGCAGCTCGGTCTGAATCTTGTCGCGCAGCTGACGGCGCAGCATCCGCCAGAAGATATAGAGCAGTCCGCCAAGAACAAGCAGACGCAGCGGATTCATGCTGCTCCGTCTCCAGCCGGGCAAAGTTGGCAATTCATAAGATCATTATAATCGGGGGAATGTAAAAGTCGAACCAATTTTTCTTTTTTCGTCCAGCCGACTCAGCTGCTTTGACAAAAGTATTCAATTTGACCGAACAGCTTTTCTGCGGGCAAAAGCAGGCAAAAAAGATTTGACATCCGTCCGCATTTCCGGTAGTAAGTTTCAGTCCGAAAAATAAATTACGCAGCCGCCTGTTCCGGCTGTTCTTTTTTACCGAGGCGATAGGAGCTGTTCTATGATTTCCGTTGACATCACCGTCCTCTTCCACATCATCAACATGCTGGTTTTAATGGCCGTGCTGAACCGGATCCTGTACAAACCGGTCATCGCTATGATGGACAAACGGCATGAGACTTTGGACAGTCTGAGCAGCGAGGCCGAGCAGTTCGGGCAGCACGCTCGCGCCCGGCAGGCCGAGCTGGACCGGAAGCTGCACGAGGCCAGCCTCAAGGCGAAAAGCACCTTGGAGGCGGCGCGGGGCGATGCCGAGCGGGCTGGGGCGGAGCGACTGGCCGCGATCCGGGACGAGGCGGGCAGCGAGAAAGAGCGGCAGCTTGCCGAAATCCGTGCCAGCTTCGATATTGCCCGCAGTGAGCTGATGAGCAACATCAACAGCGTGGCCCAAGACATGGCGGCCAAGATACTGGGAAGGAGCGTGCAGGCATGAACATGAAGAAAGAAATGAAGAAAGTTCTGCCGCTGCTGGCTGCGGCCTGGCTCTGTGCCGGGGTTGTTGGCGCGGTCTTGGCTGAGGAGCATGGCGGCTCAGGACATACGCAGGAGCAGACGACGCATCAAGCCGCTGCTGGGCATGAGACAGCACCCGCCCATGGAAGCGGTGAAGCGGCGCATGGCGAAGGTCACGGCGGTGCTCATGTCGCGCCGATGATCACGCCGGAGAAGCTGAAAGATTTGCTCTGGCGCACCCTCAACTTTGCCGCGCTGGTCTTTATTCTGGTGAAATTCGGCGGCAAGCCGCTTGTCGAGAGCCTGAGCAGCCGCCGCAAGGCTATCGAAGACGAGCTGCGCGAGCTGCAAACAAAGCGCGACGAGGCCGAGCGTTCTTACAAAGAATTTGCCGCTAGGCTGGAAGGCATGGAGGCGGAGATTGCGCTGACCGTCCAGCGGGCGATAGATTTAGCCAAGGAAGAACGGCACCGCATTCTCACTGAAGCTGAGGCGGCGGCGCGGGACATCCGGCGGCAGGCTGAGGCGGCGGTGGCAACGGCGGCGGCGGCGGCGCAGCAGCAGCTTCAGAACGAGGTGGCCGAGCAGGCGGCGGCGATAGCCGAGCAGCTGCTCATCAGAAACCTGAGCCAAGCGGATCAGGTCGCGATTATTGAACAGTATCTGGAAAGGGCGGCGCAATGAGACAGATCATTTTAGCCAAACGCTACGCCAAAGCCATTTTCACCCTTGGCAAGGAGAACGGCACGGTGGATGTGTACGCGCAGACCCTGCGCGATATCGCCGACCTTTTCAGCAATCCTGAGCTGGGAGTTGCGGACGCGCTGACCAATCCCCTCTACCCCTTGGATGTCCGCCTGAAGGTCATGGCCGGGATTGCTGAGGCGGCGGGCGCGGATTCGCTCTTAGGCGCGTTCCTCCACCTGCTGGTGGAGAAAAAGCGGGTCTCGGCCCTGCCGGAAGTCGCGGGCCAGCTGCGGGACATGCTGGAACGCGAGGAAAACATCAGCCACGGCTGGGTCACGACCGCTGTCGAGGCCGACGATGCCCTGCTGGGGAGAATCCGGGTCACACTGGAAAAAATTACAGGAACTAAGGTTATTCTTGAGGCGCAGGTCGATCCCTCGATCATCGGCGGCATGGTGGCCAAGGTCGGCGATCTGGTGCTGGACGGAAGCATCCGCACGCAGCTTCAGGAATTAAAGGAATCCATCAAGGGGAGAGTGTGAGTCAGATGCAGATCAAAGCCTCGGAAATCAGCCGGATCATTAAAGATCAGATCGCAGGCTACAAGAGCGGCATAGACCTCAAGGAGACCGGCACGGTCATCTCCGTGGGCGACGGCATCGCCCGCGTCTATGGCGTGGAGAACTGCCAAGCCATGGAGCTGCTGGAATTTCCCGGCGGCATCATGGGCCTGGCCCTCAACCTTGAGCAGGACAATGTCGGCGTGGCGGTCATGGGCGACTGCCGCAAAATTATGGAAGGCGACATCGTCCGCCGCACAGGCCGCATCGCCGAAGTGCCAGTCGGGCCGGAGCTGGAAGGCCGGGTTGTGGACGGCATCGGCCAGCCCATCGACGGCAAGGGGCCGCTCAATGCCAAACTGACCCGCAAGATGGAGGTTGTCGCCCCCGGCGTTATCGCTCGAAAGAGCGTGCATGAACCGTGCTACACCGGCTACAAGGCTGTTGACGCGATGACCCCGGTTGGACGCGGCCAGCGCGAATTGGTCATCGGCGACCGCCAGATCGGCAAGACCGCGCTCTGCGTGGACGCGATCATCGCTCAGAAAGGCTCTGGCGTGCACTGCGTTTATGTCGCCACTGGCCAGAAGAAATCCACGGTCGCGCTGGTGGTTGAGGCCCTGCGCAAGCACGGGGCGATGGAATACACCACTGTCGTTGCCGCCTGCGCCTCAGATCCCGCGCCGATGCAGTATGTTTCCGCAATGACCGGCTGCGCGATGGCTGAGTATTTTCGCGACAACGGCCAGCACGCGCTGATTGTTTACGACGATCTGTCCAAGCAGGCTGTGGCCTACCGCGAGCTGTCCCTGCTCCTCCGCCGTCCGCCCGGACGCGAGGCCTATCCCGGCGACATCTTCTTCAACCATTCCCGTCTGCTGGAGCGGGCAGCGAAATTGAGCGATGCACTCGGCGCAGGCTCGATGACCGCCCTGCCGATCATTGAGACTCAGGCTGGCGACGTGTCCGCCTTCATTCCGACCAACGTTATTTCGATCACTGACGGCCAGGTTTTCTT
>NZ_JBLWEP010000042.1:0-3070 GCF_048287355.1 Candidatus Electronema sp. TJ | reverse complement strand
CCTTCGGCAGCACCTTCAAAGCGGCCAAGGGCCTGAACTGAGCGCGGGGCACGAGCCATGCCAGGATTGAAGGAAGTCAAAAACAAGATCGAGGGCGTGTCCAAAACCTCGCAGATCACCAAGGCGATGAACATGGTCGCCTCAGCCAAGCTGCGCGGGGCGCAGCTGCGGATGGAGGCATTCCGCCCTTACGCAGCCAAGTTCGCCGGGGCGATGCAGAAGCTCTCCGGCGGCGCGGGTGCGGGCCAGCCGCTGATGGCCGTCCGCGAGGTGCAAAGCGTGGAGCTGATTGTCATCACCTCAGACCGGGGCCTTTGCGGCAGTTTCAACGCCAATGTCATCAGCAAGACCCAGAAGCTGATCGCCCAGTACGAGAGCGAGGGCAAGAAGGTCACGCTGGTGACAGTGGGTAACAAGGCCACGCGGGCTTTCAAACGCTCCGGCAAAATCCGCCGTTCCTTCACGGACATCATGGGCACCTTCCAGATGTTCAACGCTCGCGAGATCGCTGAGGATGTTTCAGAACAGTTCCTCAGCAAGGCGGCGGATCAGGTCGAGCTGATCTATGCCCGCTTCAAGTCGCTTTCCGCCCAGATTCCGACGCAGGACATCCTCCTGCCGATCAAACCGGCGGAAAACGGGGCTGAGGAGAAAAATCCAGTCGAGTACCTGTTTGAGCCATCACCTGCCGAGATACTGGAAAACCTGCTGCCGCTCTATCTGAACGTGCAGGTCTTCCACGCCATGCTGGAAGTGGGCGCGGGCGAGCAGGCGGCGCGGATGACGGCGATGGACAACGCGACAACGGCCTGCGGCGACATGATCAAGGAACTGCGGCAGCTCTACAACAAGGCCCGGCAGGCGGCCATCACCGGCGACCTGATGGACATCGTCGGCGGCGCGGAAGCCCTGAAGGGATAAGACTCAGACGAATTCAGAGAGATTCTTGGAGACATAGAAATGGGCATAGGAAGAATCATCCAGGTGATCGGGCCTGTTGTTGACGTGGAATTCAAGGCGGCTGAACTGCCGCCGATCATGAACGCCCTGTTCGTGACCAATCCGGGCATTGACAATACCGAAGAGAATCTAGTCATCGAAGTGGCACAGCATCTGGGCGACAATGTTGTGCGCTGCATCGCCATGGATCAGACCGACGGCTTGGTTCGCGGCATGGCCTGCCGCGATTCTGGCCAGCCAATCTCAATTCCGGTCGGCGCACCTGCCTTGGGCCGGATTATGAACGTGGTGGGCAGGCCCGTGGACGGTCTTGGCGTTATTGACAACAGCAAGACCATGCCTATCCATCGGGGCGCACCAGAGTTCACCGAGCAGGACACCGAGGTGAACGTTCTTGAAACCGGCATCAAAGTGCTTGATCTGCTCGTGCCTTTCCCACGCGGCGGCAAAATGGGCCTCTTCGGCGGCGCAGGCTGCGGCAAGACGGTCATCATGATGGAGATGGTCAACAACATCGCCATGCAGCACGGCGGCATCTCCGTCTTCTGCGGCGTGGGCGAGCGCACCCGCGAGGGCAACGACCTCTACATGGAGATGAAGGAATCCGGCGTTCTGCCCAAGGCCGCTTTAGTTTATGGCCAGATGACCGAGCCGCCCGGAGCGCGCGCCCGCGTCGCCCTGACTGGTCTCACCGCTGCTGAGTATTTCCGCGATGAAGAAGGCCAGGACGTGCTCTTCTTCGTGGACAACATCTTCCGTTTCACTCAGGCGGGCGCAGAGGTTTCTGCGCTCTTGGGCCGCATTCCGTCAGCGGTTGGTTATCAACCAACTTTGGCAACCGATCTTGGCGCATTGCAAGAGCGCATCACCTCGACCACCAAAGGTTCGATCACGGCGGTGGAGTGTGTTTACGTTCCTGCCGACGATCTCACCGATCCGGCTCCGGCCACCACCTTTGCCCATCTTGACGGCACAGTTGTTCTTTCCCGCCAGATCGCCGCGCTGGGCATTTATCCGGCGGTTGACCCGCTCGACTCCACCTCGCGCATTCTTGATCCCAACGTCGTTGGCGAGGAGCATTATCAAACCGCCCGCCGGGTGCAGGTGACTCTGCAAAAGTATAAAGAGCTGCAAGACATCATCGCCATTCTCGGCATGGATGAGCTGTCCGAGGAAGATCAGCTTCTGGTGGGCCGTGCCCGCAAGATTCAGCGTTTCCTTTCCCAGCCCTTCAATGTCGCCGAGGTCTTCACGGGCATGGATGGCAAGTACGTGAAGGTGGAAGACACGGTGCGCGGCTTCAAGGAGATACTCGACGGCAAACACGACGATCTGCCGGAGAACGCCTTCTACATGGTCGGCACGATTGAAGAGGCTGTAGAGAAGGCCGCTGCCGAGAAAGCGGCGGCAGAACAAGCTGCGGCAGAAAAGGTCGCCGCCTGACCCCGCGCAGAACATCACAGGCAGAGGTGACGAACAATGGCACAGATTCATCTGGAAGTGGTAACGCCTTCAGGCCCGGTGGTCAGCGAGGATGTGGACATCGTCACCGCGCCCGGCACCAGCGGCGAGTTCGGCGTGCTGGCCAATCATGCGCCCTTGCTGACCACCATCAAGACCGGTGTCCTGCATTATAAAAAGGACAAAGAGGTGAAATATTTGATGGTCAGCAGCGGTTTCGCCGAGGTTTCGGACAACAGCGTCACCTTTCTCGTGGAGAATGCCGAATACGGACACGAGATTGACGTGCCCCGCGCTTTGCGGGCCAAAGAGCGGGCCGAGAAGCGGCTGGCGCAATCCCAAGCCCATGATGAGAATGTCAGCCGCATCCGGGCGACAGCGGCTTTGGAGCGTTCGCTGGCCAGAATAGCGGCGGCGGAGCGGAGTTCCAAGCAGCTGTAAGCTGCAAGAGGTCTTCTTTCAACCAAGACCGTTTGGCCGCCCTGATCCGCAGCCGGATTGTTCGCTCCGGTTGCAAAGGGAGCAGCGTTCAGCGTGTCTTTTGCGCTTTTCTTTGCTGTTTCAGGCGATTAAAATGATGCGGCCTGCGTTGGCAACGCCCCGTTTCACACTTGAATTGCTCTGATTCCAATTGGAATCAGGGCAATTC
>NZ_JBLWEP010000041.1:14411-16545 GCF_048287355.1 Candidatus Electronema sp. TJ | reverse complement strand
ACAAAGTTGTTCAGGCTGCGGCGCAGACGGTCCACGGTCTCATTCCACGACCAGCCGAAGACAGTCAGCTTGACCAAGAGCGAATCATAAACCTGCGGGATGGTGAAGCCCTGATAGCAAAAGCCGTCCAGACGCACGCCGTAGCCGCCCGGCGAGCGGTAGACGCGCACCGTCTTGCCGCCTTCGGGCATGAAATTGTTCTTCGGGTCTTCGGCATTGATGCGCATCTCCACAGCATGTCCGCGCAGGTGGATGTCCTCCTGCCGGATGGAGAGATCCTTGCCCATGGCCAGCTTGATCTGAGTGCGGACGACATCAATGCCGGTGATCATCTCCGAGACTGTGTGCTCCACTTGCAGGCGGGTGTTGATCTCCATGAAGTAAAACTGCCCGCTGCTGTCAAAAAGGAACTCCACCGTGCCGGCATTGAAATAGCCTGCGGCCTTGGCCGCCTTCACCGCAGTCTGGCTGATCGCCTCCTGCTGCTCCGGCGTGAGCTGGAAGGCCGGAGCGATCTCGACCAGCTTCTGATTGCGCCGCTGGATGGAACAGTCGCGGGTGCCGAGGTGGATAGTGCGGCCTTTTTTGTCGGCAATGATCTGCACCTCGATGTGCTTGGGCCTGACCACCGCCTTTTCCAAATAGACCGAGTCGTCGCCGAACGCGGCCTTGGCCTCGGCGCGCGCCAGGGCATAGTGATCCTTGAGATCCTTCTCCTGCTCAACCTTGCGGATGCCCCGCCCGCCGCCGCCTGCGGTGGCCTTGAGCATGATCGGATAGCCGTATTGCCTGCCGAACTCCACCGCCTCCTGCAAGCCCTCGTCACCGGCCTTCAGGTTCTGCGTGCCCGGCACCATCGGGATGCCCGCTTCGGCCATGATCTTCCGGGCCATGACCTTGTTGCCCAGATTGTCGATCACGTCCGAGGGCGGGCCGATGAAAATGATCCCCGCTTTCTCGCAGGCGCGGGCAAAGTCAGCGTTCTCAGCCAGAAAGCCGTAGCCGGGATGAATGGCCGCAGCTCCGCTCTTCTGGGCGGCAGCAATCACCTTGTCTATGTTCAAGTAGTCGCAGCGCGGGCCGTGTCCGATCCAGACCGCCTCGTCGGCGCTGCGGATGTGCATCGAATCGCGGTCCGGCGTTTCATAAACAGCCACAGCTTCGTAATTCAGCTCCTGAATGGCCCGGATGATGCGGATAGCAATCTCGCCCCGGTTGGCAACGAGTATTTTTGTCTTCAAGGGTTCCGCCTTTCTGATAGTTGGAGTTATTTCTTGCAGCCGGTCGACTCTGCTCCAGCCCTGCCGCCCCTGCGGGATTAGGGCGAAATCCCGCTAAGATACCAGAAAGCTCGGCATCCCGCAAGAAAAAGGTCTGAGGGGGGATTTTTCGCAGATGTTCTCAGTCCGCCTGCATCCGGCGCAGCTGAGAAGGCTCTGTTTCTCAACCGCAGGAAAGGCTGTCTTGCGTCCAGCGTCTTTGATCCGCCTGTCATCATGCTTGATCAGAAGCTGATGGAATGAGCTTCGGGCCGCGCAGTGCCGAAGGACGGCCTGCCAAGGCAAATGCGGCCATTTCTCCAGCCTGAGATTTCGATCTTGCCTGCCAAGGACAGCATGACCAAGCGGAAGCTCCGCCGCGCGGCGTGTTTTTTACTTCACCACAGCGTGGTTCCGTTGAAAAACATTGAACTGCTCTTGCGGATAACATGCTGTAATTGCATCTTTTGCTTCGATCGTTCAAAAAATTTGACTTTTTTCTGCCGCATCGAGTATAATTCAAAAAATTATACCTTCGATCTGTTCTTCCCTGTTTCGATGCGCATTCTATTCTCAGAACCGTGCAGTCTTCTCAAGCTGCGCGATCAGATTGTTTTGTTTGGCGCGTGCAGCATGTCTCTGGCACTGCTCCTGCTGTATGCTGTTTTCAGCCTGCTGGCCGGACAGCAGGAGGAAAAATTGGCCCGCGAGCAGCTGCGGCGCGGCTTTTTGATACTGGAGCAGGTGGTCCTGCCGGAAACAGGCGGGCCGCTGAGTGCCGTCCGTTTCACTCAGGAGCGGCTCAATGCCGCTGCGCAGCAAAGCGGCCTGCGCATCCATGTCCTCCTGCCGGACCGCAGCCTGACCACTGACGG
>NZ_JBLWEP010000041.1:0-14110 GCF_048287355.1 Candidatus Electronema sp. TJ | reverse complement strand
GCGGGCATGCAGGCTATTGAAAGCGAGGACTGGCAGCCGCTGGAGGAGAAGTGCAAAACCGCTGATTTCTCCGCCTTGGCCAGAACCTTCAACCTGATGGCCGGGCTGATCCGCCAGCATGACCGGCAGGTGCGGCTGCTTTCATCAGCGGTTGAGCAGAGTCCTTCCGCCATTCTGATCACTGACACCAAGGGACGAATCGGTTATGTCAACATAGCGACAGAGCGGCTCACCGGCTATGCGGCGGACGAGTTGATCGGACAAAAAACCAGCGTGTTTCAGTCCGGGCAAACTGCGCCGGAACTGTATCAGAGCCTTTGGCAGACCATTCTGGCAGGCGGGGTCTGGAAAGGCGAGCTGCTCAACCGGAACAAGAAGGGCCAGCTGCGCTGGGAGGCGGTGGTCATCGCGCCTGTGTTTTCCATTGGCAGAGAGATCAGTCATTTTGTCGCCACCAAGGAAGACATCACCGAGCGCAAGCAGACCAGCGAGCTGCTCCGCCGCTATGAGCAGATCATCTCCGCCGCCGATGACCTGATGGCCTTTGTCGACCGCAATCTGGTGTATCAAGCGGTGAACAACGCCTACGTCAAGGCCTTCCGCAAGCCGCGACAGAAGATCATCGGCAGCACAGTGGCTGAGCTGCATGGCCCGGATTATGAGCGGCAGAACATGCAGGAGAAGCTGGAACGCTGCTTGGCCGGGGAGGAGATCCACTACAAAGGCTGGTTTGATTTTCCGCCGGCAGGACGGCGGCATTTGAATGTCTCCTGCTATCCTTTCGCCTCGGACAGCGGCGAAATCAGCGGGATAGTCCTCGTCGCCCACGATGTCACCGCCCTCAAGCTCCAGGAGGAGCTGCTGCGGGAAAGCGAGCAGCGCTACCGGCAGACTTTTGAGACCAACACAGCGGTGAAGCTGATCATCGACCCGGCAACCGGGCGGATTGAGGAGGCCAACGAGGCCGCCTGCCGCTACTACGGCTACAGTCTCGCTGAGCTGCTCTCCATGCGGATCACGGACATCAACCAGCTGTCTGCCGAGGAGGTGCGGGCGGCCATGACGCTGGCGGCGGAAAAGAAGCAACGCTGTTTCCTGTTCCGTCACCGGCTGGCTTCGGGTGAGCTGCGCGACGTGGAGATCTATTCCGGCCCTCTGCAAAACGGAGAGCGGACATTGCTCTATTCAATCATTCATGATATAACTGATCGAAGGAGGGCGGAAGAGGCGTTGCGCGAAAGCAACGAGCGGCTGGAGCTGGCAGTCAAAGGCGCGAATCTCGGCACATGGGACTGGAATGTCGAAAGCGGCGAAATTGTCTGCAATGAACGCTGGGGGGAGATTCTCGGCTTTCGGCCGGACGAGCTGCCGTCTCATGTTTCGGCATGGGAAAACGCCCTGCTGGAGCCGGAGAAGGACGAGACCATGCGGAAGCTGACCGCGCATCTGGAGGGCCGTGCGCCGCTGTTCATGGCCGAGCACCGGCTCCGGCGCAGAACCGGCCAGCCGGTTTGGGTCTTGGGCGCGGGACGGGTCTTTCTGCGTGACGGGCAGGGCAAAGCACTGCGGGCGGCGGGCATCCTTTTTGACATCAACACCAGCAAGCTGGCTGAAGAGCAGCTGCGCACCGCCAAAGAGCTGGCCGAGGCGGCCAATCACGCCAAGTCAGTTTTCCTAGCCAACATGAGCCATGAGCTGCGCACTCCGCTCAACGCCGTGCTGGGCTACACCCAGATATTGTTGGCAGACACAGGCTTGAACGAGCGGCAGCTCAACAGCCTCCGCACCATTCACAAGTCGGGCGAGCAGCTGCTGATGCTGATCAACGACATTCTCGACCTCTCCCGCATCGAGGCAGGGCGGATGGAGCTGGTGATGCGGGAGTTCCGCCTGCCGTCCTTCCTCAGCGGCATTGTCGAGATCAGCCGCAGCCGGGCGCAGCTCAAACAGCTTGAGCTGATCTATGAGCCGGATTCCTCCCTGCCTGAGGTGATTGAAGCGGACGAGCTGCGCCTGCGCCAAGTTTTGCTCAATCTGCTTTCCAATGCGGTCAAATTCACCCGCCACGGCCGCTGTGTCCTGCATGTCCATGCCGAGCCGGGCCAAAACAGGGACAGGACGGTGCTGCATGTGAGCGTCGAGGACACAGGTCCAGGCATCGCCTTGGAGTTACAGCAGAAGATTTTCGAGCCGTTCCGCCAGAACGCGGGACGGCTCCAGCACTCTGAAGGTTCCGGGCTGGGCTTGGCTGTCAGCCGCACTTTGGTGCGCCTGATGGGCGGCGAGCTGCAAGTGCTCAGCCCGCTCAAAGAAAACCCTCTGCGGGGCGAAGGGCCGGGCAGCCGTTTCTTCTTCAGCGTTGAGGTTAAGGCCTTGTATGGCACAGAAGCTGATCTACCCGTTGAGATATGCCGCCGACAGAGAATCCTGATTGTGGATGATAAGATTGGCCATCGGGCCGTGCTGCGCGACATTCTGGAGGCAGCAGGCTTCCAGATTCATGAGCTGGCCGATCGCAGCCAGATCGTTGAAGCCTGCGGTCAGTTCCAGCCCGACGCGGTTCTGGTGGATTTCTACCTGCCGGAAATGGACGGGGCAGAGCTGAAGGACATTCCAGTGATAGCGGTTGTCTCTGCCGAGGATGCGGCGGAGGTGCAAAAGACAGAGAGCTTCACCGCCTGCGTTGTTCGGCCCTTTTCCGCTGCTGATCTGCTGGCGGTGCTGGCCTCTCAGCTCGCCATTCCCGTGACATGGCCGGATGGAGAGGCTGTCCCGGATGTGCCTGTTTGCGCTTGGCCGCCGCCGGAAGTTTTAGATGAGCTGTCCGCGCTGGCCAGCACCGGCGACATCGCCGGTCTGCGCCGCAAAGCTGCCGCACTGGCTGAGGCCGAAAGCGGGCGATGCAGGCCGTTTGCCGCCAAAATTGAGGAGCTGGCCGAAAATTTTCAGCTAAATCAGATCATCAGTCTGACCGAGCGCACATGAGCGACCACATGAAAGATATCATCCTGATTGTGGATGACCAACCCGCCAGCCTGAAAGTCCTGCTTTCCCTGCTGGAGGATCAGGATTTTGAACTCCGCATCTTCCAGAGCGGCGCACAGGCTTTAGCCGGACTCGCCCATTTCACCCCGGATGTCATTCTGCTGGACGTGCTGATGCCTGAGATGAACGGCTTCGAGACCTGCCGCCGGATCAAGGCGAGGCCGGAACTCGCCGACATTCCGGTCATCTTCATGACAGCCCTCGCCAGCGTCGAGGACAAGATCGAAGGATTTGCCGTCGGCGGAGTGGACTACATCACCAAGCCCTTCCAGCAGGCCGAAGTTTTAGCCAGAATCAGCACCCAGCTCAAGTTGCGGCGGAAAACCCTCAAGCTGAAGGCGGCCCAAGAGACGTTGCGCCACCAGAAGATCATGCTGGAGGCACTGCTCGACTCCATCCCGGATCTTATTTATTTTAAAGACACGGCAAATCGCTACTTGGGCTGCAACCAAGCTTTCGAGATTTTTTTTGGCAAAAAGGTTCAGGATATCTTGGGGCAGGCCGATGAGGCCGTGCTGCCTGCGGCTGCGGCAGAGTCTTTCCGCAGCCGGGATCAGGCTCTGCTGGCCGCCTGCGCATCGGAACGCAGCGAGGAAGAACTGAGCGGCATAGACGGCGCGGCAGCACTGTACGATATTCTGAAAAGCCCGTACATCGGCCCGGACGGCAGCCCGCTTGGCCTGATCGGCATCTGCCGGAACATCACTGAGCTGAAGCAGGCCGAACGCCGGGCTGAGGAAGAGCGGGAGCGTCTGAGTGTCACCCTGCATTCCATCGGTGACGGCGTGATCGCCACTGACGTTGTCGGTAACGTGGTTTATTGCAATCAGGTGGCAGAGCGGCTGACCGGCTGGAACAGCATCGAGGCCGCAGGCAGGCCCTCAGCCGAAGTCTTCCGGCTGACCACTGAGGAAGGGGACGGCCAGCATTGTCCCAGTCCGGCAGGGCAGGGCTTGGACAAGTGCTCCGTCTTGATCCGTAAAGATGGCCGCCGCCTGAGCGTCGCTGACAGCTGCGCACCAATCCGCGACCGAGAAGGCCGGATCATCGGCACAGTGATTGTTTTCCGCGATGTGACTGGCGAGCGGAAAATGATCGAGGAGATGATCAAGGTCAAAAAGCTCGAGTCTGTCGGCCTGTTGGCTGCCGGGATCGCCCACGACTTCAACAACATCCTCACCGCTATCCTTGGCAACATCGAGCTGGCCTCTTTCCGTCTGAGAACAGAGGACAGCGAGACCGCCAGCCTGCTCGCGGACGCAGACAAGGCGGCCAGACGGGCGGCCAAACTGACCCGCCAGCTGCTGATCTTTGCCAAGGGCGGCGAGCCGGTGCGGGAAGCCACCGCTTTGGCCGAGCTGGTGCGCGAGTCGGCGGATTTCATTCTCCACGGCTCGCCGGTGTTCTGCGATTACGATTTCCCTGACGATCTCTGGCTGATCGAGGCGGACAGCGGCCAAATCAGCCAAGTGGTGCAGAACATCATCCTCAACGCCAAACAGGCCATGTCTGCGGGCGGCAGGATTCATATCCGCTGCGCCAATGTCGAAGGAGAGAAGGAAGATGCCCTGCCGCCGGGGCTGCGCCAAGGTCGCTTTGTCCGTATCAACATCCAAGATTCCGGCGGCGGCATCCCTCCGGAGATCATGGAGAAAATCTTTGACCCCTACTTCACCACCAAGCCGGACGGCAACGGTCTTGGGCTGGCGATCTGCCATGTTGTGGTCAAGAAGCACGAAGGCTGGATAGCGGCGCAGTCCGAGCCGGGCTGCGGCACGGTGTTTTCTGTCTACCTGCCCGCAGCGCGGACAGGCAGCCCGGCGGCGGCGCAGGTTCCCCGGCACGAGACAGAAACGGCCAAAAAGTCCCCCCTGCTGATCATGGTGATGGACGATGACGAGATGCTGCGCAATCTGGCCAAGATCCAGCTGCTTTCCTTGGGCCATGAGGCAGTGTTGGCGGCGGACGGCATGGAGGCAGTCTGCCTTTGCCGGAAGCTGCGCGAAGACGGCAGACCGGTTGATCTGGTGATCATGGATCTGACCATCCCCGGCGGCATGGGCGGCAAGGAGGCAGCCATCCTGCTGCTGGCGGAGGATCCCAAAGCCCGGCTGATCGTGGCCAGCGGCTATTCCAACGACCCGGTGCTGGCCGACTACCGCAGTTACGGCTTCCGGGCCGCTGTGGCCAAGCCCTTCAGCCGCAAGGAGCTGAGCCGAGCCATCGCCGCCGCCCTCTGAGCTTCAGGAGCGGTCTCCTGCTGCCGCCCCTGCCGCCTGCCGGAGCAGCTCGTCCAGCCGCTGCGGGGAGGACAAATATTCCCGGCTCAGACCCCATTCAGCCATCATTCCGCAGAAGCTGAGAAACTCGTCCATCAGGCGGGTGTTTTGCTTGTCTTGGTGCTGGATGATCGATATCTGCCGCCGGGTGCTGATCCCCTCGATGGCCAAGCTCTTCAGCCAGCCGTGTTCTGTCTCGCGGCAGATGGTCAGCTCGGAGAGGCAGGATGCGCCCACGCCCGCCTCGACCGCCTTTTTAATCGCCTCAGTGTGGCCCATGCGGGTGACGACATTGAGCAGGGCGGCGTGATTGCCCAGCCGGTTTTTAAAAATCTCCGCAGTGCCGGAGCCTTCCTCGCGCAGCACCCAGACTGTCTTCTCCAAGTCTTCAGGCACGCGGAAGACATCTTGCTCCGCCAAGGGATGCGATGGACTGACAATCACCCTCATCTCGTCAACAAACCACGGAATCCGCCGCACGGCCTCTTCCGTCACCTCCCCCTCGACAAAGCCCATATCCATCACGCCCTGAGCCACCAGCCGTTCAGCTTGACGGGTATTGGCCACCAGCATGTTAATCCGCGCATCCGGGTGCATCCGCATGAACAGGCCAACCGGATAGGGCAGAACGTAATTGCCGATGGACGAGCTGGCGATGATCTCCAGCGAGCCGACAACCGAGCTTTTCTGCTCCGTCAGCAGCGCCTCGATATTTTTGATCTGAAAAACAACCTTCTTTGCCAAAGGCAGCAGGTAGCGGCCACGGTCGTTGAGGAGGAGGCTGCGGCCATGCCGGTCAAAAAGCGGGCCGCCGAGCTGGTTTTCCAATTCGGCCAAGGCCATGCTGACCGCTGACTGGGTTAGGAACAGCATTTTGCTGGCCTTGGTCACTTGGGTGGTTTCCGCCACAGCGATGAAAATTTCAAACTGCCTGAGGGTGATGGCCATGCCAGCTCCTTCTGCCTGTCAAAGGCGGAGATATTCTGCGCCGCTTGCGCCTGCTTCTCGTGTCCCGTCTGCTATGTAGTTGGAACGCACCTTTTTTGTCAAGATAAAAAACAGACCGGCTTGTTTTCTGCCCGGCATGTTGCTCTTGAAGACAGCATGAGGTTTTATTGGTTATGAATTTGAAGAATAGGCTGCCAGCTCCAGCGGTCTGTCTCCCGCACCAAAAAAAGCCGCTTTATCCCCCCGTCCTTGACACCTCACCTGCCAAGGGAAGCAGCGGTCTTGCCCGGCTCGCAGGTTGTTCACCCTGTAAAAATGAGGCGAAAAAACTATTGCGCAGGCAGGCGGCAATATGTTTTAAGTCATGAAACGATTCTGTCCCATTTTGAACAAAAAAAAGGAGACCCTTCATGACCAGCTTGTTCGCCCTGTATTCCACTGCCATTTTCCTTGGCGCACTGCACGCTTTTGAACCCGGCCACGGCAAGACCCTGATTGCGGCCTACATGGTCGGCACCAGAGGCCGGGCTTGGGACGGGGTTATGCTCGGTGCCATTGTCACTGTCACCCACACCTTCAGCGTCATCCTGCTCGGCCTTGCGGCGGCGATGCTCTCCAAACGCTATTCAGACGAGACGCTGCACAACTGGCTGGGCCTGGCCTCTGCCGCCATGATTCTGATTGTCGGCATCTGGATGCTGCGGCAGCGGCTCTCCGGCGCAGGCCACGGCCATTTCCATCTCTTCGGCGGCCATCACCATCATCACCCGCATGACCGCCACAGCCACGAGCATCCGCATCCGCACACCCATCCCCATGCGCATGACAACGACCACGGGCACAGCCATGAGCATCCCCATGCTGCCGATCATGCGCACGAGCATCTGCATCCCCACGCCCATCCTCATGAGCATGGAGATGGAGGCTGCCACGAGCATCCGCATCATGACCATGAGCATGGGCGCAGCTGCAGCCATCATCAGCCTGCCGCCGCTGCTGCGGCCAAGCCGACCAGCAAGCTGGAGCTGCTTCTGCTCGGCATGTCCGGCGGCATCATTCCCTGCCCGGCAGCCATCGCCACCTTGCTGATCGCCATCGGCGCAGGCAAGATCGGCCAAGGGCTGACCGTCACCCTCTTCTTCAGCCTTGGGCTGGGGCTGGTGATGATCACCATCGGCGTGCTGCTCTCGCAGAGCCGCCGCCTGACCGGCAAGATCAACGAGAATCTCAACCTCGCCAGGAAAATGGGCATTGCCAGCGCGGTGATGATCACTGCCGTCGGCATCTACACCATGTTCAATTCCGTCAGAAACATCTGGTTCTGAAAATCATCCAAGGCAGACAGGCAGCGCAGGTCTGCCCTTACTTTTTTTCACAAAGGAGAAGCAATGTCAGCAGCACAGCAAAGCAGCGACTGGGAGCAGTGCATAGCCTTTCATGGCCATGAGTGTCCGGGCTTAGCCATCGGCTACCGGATCGCCAAAGCGGCGCAGCAGCGGCTGGGCGTGAAGTTCTCCGCAGATGAGGACATCGTCTGCGTGACGGAGAACGATGCCTGCGGCTTGGACGCGGTGCAGCAGCTCACCGGCTGCACCTTGGGCAAGGGCAATCTGATCTGCCGTGACCGGGGCAAGCACGCTTTCAGCTTTTTTGTCCGCTCGCAAGGGAGAAAGCTCCGGGTGGTGATGAAAAAGAAGTTTGACCGGGACAAGATCGACCGCGAGCTGCTCAAGAAAGAAATCCTCAGCCTGCCGGACGAGGAGCTGTTCGCCTTCAGCGAGCCGGATTACAGCCTGCCCGACCGCGCCTGCGTCTTCAAGAACGTGACCTGCGAGCAGTGCGGCGAGACCTGTTCCGAGCGCAACATCCGCCTGCACGAGGGCAAGCAGTTCTGCATGGACTGCGCGCCAGACTATTCGCGCGGCTGGTGAGCGCAGCGCGGCAGGTTTTCGCTTCATGGCCGCCGAATGACAAAGAGGCGGCCTTTTTTTTAAAACTGGAACTCTTGCATAAGGGTAAGCTGAGCTGTGCATGCGCGCAGGGGCAAAAAATCTTTTGCCCCATTCTCGTTAGAAACAGTGCGGGAAATTCCTCCCTGCGGCTGAAAGGGACAGCTCAGGGTCATGTTTATGACGCTCCGACGCTGTCCCGCTCCGCTCATCGCCAAAGATAAAAAACGGCGGGCCGAAAATGCCCCGCAGCAGGCTGAAGACGCGCCGTTCCACGCTTGAAACAAGGCAGATGAAGCGTGAGTTGAGACATATGAAGCTTCATATGAGGCGGATGAAGCGTGACATGAGGCATCCGAAGCGTAATATGAGACGGATGAAGCGTGAGTTGAGGCGTATGAAGCTTCATATGAGGCAAATGAAGCGTGAGACAGGGCATCCGAAGCGTAATATGAGGCAGATGAAGCGTGAGACAGGGCGAATGAAGCGTGGAACACGGCATCCCGGGCAGGAAATCCGGCATTTCAAGCGGAGCTAGAAATCCTATGATCCTGAGGAGATTTCTCCCTTCAGCCGGAATGACAGCGCATGGTCATTGCATGATGCTCCGTCTCTGTTTTTGAAAAATGGGCTGTCCGGGAAAGAAACTGAGCAGCCCTTGCAACGAAACAGGCCCTGCCGCAAAGAAGAGCAGGGCGCATGAATTGTAAAAAACACCACAAGGCGGCGGAAAATGAGGCGAACATTGCGGGCGGCGGCCCTGCTGGCAGCATGTCTTTTCTGGATCAATCCTGCTCCGGCGGCGCAGGTCAAAGAAATCCGCATCGCGGACAGCGGCGGCGGCGACTGGGGGTATCCCACGCCGTACCGGCATTATCCGCGCGGGCCGGGCTTCGTTCGCATGAGCATGGTCTTTGACAGCCTGATCTGGCGGGACGAGAAAGGGCTGACTCCAGCCTTGGCCGCAGCGTGGGAATACAAGCCGGAGAGTACGAGCTGGGTCTTCACCCTGCGCGAGGGCGTGAAGTGGCATGACGGCAAGCCCTTCACGGCGGCGGACGTGGTTTTCACCGTCAAGTATATGCAGCAGCATCCCTACAGCTGGATCCGCTTGGACAAGATCGAGTCCTGCGAAGCCACTGGGCCGCAGCAGGTGACGTTCAAGCTGAAAGAGCCATACGCGCCCTTCCTCTCCTTCATGGAGACCATGCCCATTCTGCCGGAGCATGTTTGGAGCAAGGTCGAGGATCCGAAGAAATACGAGGCCGCAGACAGCTTCACCGGCACCGGGCCGTACAAGTTCGTCAACTTTGACAAGGTCAAAGGCAGCTACCTCTTCGAGGCCTTTGCCGCTTATTATCAGGGCCGTCCCAAGGCAGACCGCCTGATCTATGTCCGGGCCGAGGATCCGCTCTTCGCCCTGATGACAGACAAGGCCGATCTGGTCGGGATTGAGCCGAACATGGCTGAGACCCTGCGGCAGAAGGGCATGATCATCATTGAAGACAAGCGCGGCTGGAACAAGAAACTGATGATCAACCTGCGCAAGGAGCCGTTCAGCAGCAAGGACTTCCGCCACGCTCTTGCCCACGCTGTCAACCGGCAGGAGCTGATCGACAAGGGCCATCAGGGCTTCGGCACGCCCGGTTCCTGCGGCCTGCTCTCGCCGGATCATGAGTTCTACAACCCGCAGACCCCGGATTATGAATACAGCCCGGAAAAGGCCGGACAGCTGCTCGCCCAGCTCGGTTATCAAAAAGACGCGGACGGCTTCTTCAGCAAGGACGGCAAGAAGTTGACAGTCAGCCTGCTCAATTCGGCCATGGGCGGGCCTGACCGCGACGGAGAGATCATCCGCCAGCAATTGGAGAAAGCGGGGATCAAGGTGGACTTGCAGAATCAGGAGAAGACCACGGCGGACAGCCGGATCATGAACTGGGATTTCGACTTGGCCATTTCCGGCCACGGCGGCCTGCTTGGCGATCCGATTCTGCTCAACCGCCTGATCAGCGACGAGCAGTCCACAGGCTCGATCAACTCGGCCCGTGCGCAAGTCAGCCCGGAGCTGAAGCAGCTCTTTGCTGCCCAAGTGGTCGAGATGGACAAGGAGAAGCGGCGGCAATTGGTCTGGGAGATTCAGCGCATTGCGGCGGACGAGCTGCCTGCGCTGCCGCTGTACTATCCCCGCTCTATGTCCGCCTACAACCCAGCCAAGGGAGTGCAGTGGCAGTACACTCCGGGCGGCGTGGGCAATGGCGTGCCGACCGCGCAGAACAAGCTCTTCCTCATCCGCTGATGCTGCGCCGCGCTGGCCGCCAAGGGCGTTCAAGGGCCGACCTGCTGCTCACCAGCGGCATCTCGGCCCTGCTGATGATCTATCTCAGCTATGCTCTGCCCGCGCTGCTGCCCGGCGACTTCGTCACCGCGATGCACGCCAGCTCGGAGGATGTCGTTCTCAGCGCGGAGCAGCTGGCGGAGCTGCAAACCTATTACAGCCGCAACGCTGGCTTCGGCCAGTACTTGCTCCGTTTGGCCCGCTTGGACTGGGGCTATTCCCACGCCTTCATGGCCCCGGTCTCGGAGCTGTTCTTCAACGCCCTGCCGTGGACACTGTTCCTTTTGATCACCGCTAATGTCATCGCCGCCAGCACCGGCTTCATCGCCGGAGTCGAGGCCGCCTCACGCCGCAACAGCAGACTGGAGAAAGGCTTGGTCGCCTTCAGCACCGTGCTCGACGGCGTTCCAGAAATCTGCACCGGCGTGCTGCTGCTGGCGGTCTTCTCGCTCCAGCTGGGCTGGTTTCCTTCCTCCGGCGCGGAAACCGCCTACGCCGAGCTGCCTCTGCACCGTTGGCTCATAGACGTGGCCCATCATTCGGCTCTGCCGCTGCTCTCGCTGCTCATAGCCTATTTTCCCGGCAACTTCCTCCTCACCCGCACGAGCATGGTGATGGTCATTCGGCAGCCGCACATCCGCACCGCCCAGGCCAAAGGGTTGTCAGCGGCCCGCATCCGCTACGTCCACGCCGCCCGCTGCTGCCTGCTGCCTTTGGTCACGCGCTTCGGAATGCGGCTGGCCTTTATGATCACCGGCGCACTGGTGGTCGAGCGCATCCATTCCTATCCCGGCGTTGGCACCCTGCTTTTCAACGCCATCCGCCTGCGCGACCTGCCGCTGATTCAAAGCGTGGCACTCTGCTCCTCGCTGCTCGTTCTGGCAGTGATGATCAGCTTGGAGTTTGTCTATGCTTGGCTTGATCCGAGGGTGAAGGACAGCCGCTGAACTTTCCCTGTTGACAGAACCAGCAGCCTGCTCTACGCTGACTGAAAGGGCTGCCTGACACCGCCATGAGTGTCTGTGAACTTGCCTTGCGGTCAGAATGAGAAGAATGAACATGCTTTCATAAGCCGAACTGCGCTTCCGCTGGCAGATACGGCAAACCAACCACCAATGGGAGCTGAACATGGCATCGCAGAACAGATGGAAGCAGGCATTGACAGGATGCGCCGCGTTGATTCTCGCTGTTTGCGCTGGAGGCGGAGACCAGGCAGCTTGGGCGGCATCTTTGGACGGCACCAGCTGGCTGCTGAAAACGCTCAACGGCAGACCGCCAGTCTCCGATCGCAAGATCACGATGAATATTGAAGGAGGCCGTGTCTTCGGCAGATCAGGCTGCAACAGCTATTCTGTTGGCTACAGAGGAGCTGTCGACGGAAGAGCTGGAAGATTCGACATCGGCGGCGAACTGATACAGTCAGCAGTGGAATGCAGGCCGGAAGAGATCATGGCTCTGGAGAGAAGCTTCATGGCGGTGCTGGGGAGCGCGGACAGCTACCGCATCGCCGGGAACAAACTGAGGCTGAAGACCGCCGCCGGGGTGTCAACAGCGGTATTCATCCGGCAGCGGCACGAGCTGACAGGAACGTGGAGAGTGATCGATGTGGAAGGAGCAAGTCTCTTGGAAGGCACGTCGCTCAGTGTTTCTTTCGGTGCTGACAGGAGAATTTCCGGCTCAGCAGGCTGCAACCGCTATTTCGGCAGCTACACAGCATCTGCCGAAAGAAAAACCCTCAGCATCAGTCCGCTTTCCAGCACGAAAAGGCTTTGCCGCAGGCCGGACGGCATCATGATGCAGGAGCAGCGTTTCCGTTCCGCCTTGCGCTCCGCTGTCCGCTGGGACACTGAGGATGACAGGCTGATCTTGAGGAACGCCGCTGGTTCCGCCGCAGTCAGCCTGAGCAAGGCCCGTTGACGAACAAGGTGCCGCGCAGCGGTCAAGCCGTATCAGGCAATGACAACAGCTCAAAGCTGCGGCCTTGCTTTCGGCGGCGAACAGGCTGCAAGTGCAAATGCAGCAAACCGCATGGTCGCCTTTGACCTATGCGGTTTCAAACACAATGCCAAACGGCACGTTTTCCATGCGTCAAGCGGCTGGGTTCAGCTGCGCAGGCAAGTTGGGCAATGAGTTCCACCCTCGCTGCGCCGCTTAACGTGCTGCCGCAGCAGGCACCTGCACGCAGTAGAGATGATGCGATTCTGTGCAGTAGGTGCCGTATGAGTTGAACCAGCCATAATCGCTTCTCGTTGCGTCGCCGTTCGATCCCCCAGTCCAAGCTATGGCAGCAGTCCAGCCGGAGCAGTTTGTCGCTGGATCAGGCTGCGAGATCATTTTGCCGCTGTCATGAACATAGCCTGTCCAGACCCTGGTGTCGCCGCCGACAACCGCTCCATTGGCAGTGCGGTTGATCGCTGCGCTGTGATTGACTGACAGAAACTCTGCCGTGCTGTCGGCAACTACAGTGTCATCCGGCAGACGATATGCCACGTCCGGCACATTCCTGCTGATCCACTCGACAGTGCTGCCTGGTTCAACCCCGTTGCTCAGAAAGGCCATGTACTTGCCGCCAAGACCGGCCACCTCAGCCTCGCTCTGGCAGAGCGCGTCGCCTCCTGGCAGGCCGCCTATGCTCCCTGTGACAACAGCGGCAGTCACAAAGACCCGCCGGGCGGTCAGATCAGAGGTGCACAGAGGCACACCTGAAGTGAATCCTACGACACTCTCTCCGTTTGGGCAGCGCATGTCAGCAACCGGTGTTCCTGCTGCTCCCTTGGCAGCCATAAGACTCCAGTATGCCGCTGCCGGCGGGACATTGCCAGCTGATGAGGTGTGCGCCTGCAAGCAGAGGTAGCTGCTCCCCTGATGCTGCACCCCGTCGCCTTGCTTGTAGTCCACATCCTCGCCCCATGGGCCTGCCCAATGTATCGCCACCTTCTTGGCAACAGGAACAACTAGCAATTCGGCCTGCACGTCAGCCTCCGCCATGATCAACAGCACTGCGCAACATGTTTCCCTCCACATATCAAGCCTCCATCAATTTACAGTTACATGCTTTTACTGCTGGAAAACATGAATTGTCCAACTTGAAGAAATATTTTTTGCATCTACGTATGTCAAAAGGAGAAAGCATTTCTCCTTCTTGCTTCATTAAAGCACTTCGCATTAGAAATGTCAACAGACAGGCTAAAACAATACTGTCAAATCTTGTTAATATTTCTGTGAGTATATCTAAATCAGATGTCGGCGCTGCGGTGCCGACGATCTTGTGAGGAACGGGCGGAGTGAAAACGGAACACAGCGTTGCCGCTGCAATCAATGCGGAAGAAGTTTTCAGAATGAATACAGCTGTAACGCATGAAAACCCGGAGTGAAGGAACAAACTGAGACCCGGACTCTGAACAGCAGCGGTGTCAGAGGCATAGAAAACAATCTCGGCATTTCAAAGAACACTGTGACTTCCGAGCTGAAAAAAATCTTGCCGAAGTGAAGAAAAACAATCTATTCGTTCAAAGAACGAAAAAGTCCGCGACAATGTGATCGGGATGTATATC
>NZ_JBLWEP010000040.1:15264-16950 GCF_048287355.1 Candidatus Electronema sp. TJ | reverse complement strand
AGCAGCGGTTTCAGGAAATCTGGGAGCAGTCGCCGCTTTTTCTGGAATTGCGCAATTTCAAGGGCTATAAAGGAAATTGCGGACGCTGCGAATACGTCAACGTCTGCGGCGGCTGCCGGGCCAGAGCCTATGCGGTCAGCGGCGATTATTTGGCGCAGGAGCCGTTCTGCGCGTATCAGCCGAGGAGTTGAATGACTCCAGCAGGATACATGGCGAAACACGTCGCCGCTGATCCAGATTGGATCAAAGCTGACGGCGTGAAAGATATTTATTCGATCAGCACGTGTATATCAGACAATTTTGCTGATTATATAAATTATTGGCGGCATAATGGTTACTGGCTGTTTGACTCTCCAGAAATTATTCATGATATCGCCAGAGAGTGCTCTATAGATATCTCGAATGCAAAGATGTTTTACTATGAAGTTTATGAGTTTGAATACAATGAGGATGAAAAAATATGGATGCCGTTTTCCCCTGAGTTGTCCTTCGAGACTAATGTAAGTATTCCTGAAACGAAAATACTTGAGGGTTATGATGTCGTGGCTTTCTCTTTCGATTCAACCCCTGGATGTTCACCGCTGTCATGCAATTATCTTGCGTCTGAAATAGAGATAAACGAACACTGCTTGCTGCAATCATTTGAAAAAACAAAACAATTCCTGGATGAAGGCAAGTTTGAGAAATCAGAACCAGGTCCATATAGAATTTTTGCCGTATATTCTGTGTAATCGGCTCCAAGTGACAAATTTGAATCCATTTTAATAAAATGAACGATATATTTCTTAAAGCCTGCCGGGGCGAGCGCACCGAATACACGCCGGTCTGGTTCATGCGCCAAGCGGGCCGCTATCTGCCCGAATATCAGGCCGTGCGCGGCAAAGTCAGCTTTCTGGAGCTGTGCAAACGCCCGGAGCTGTGCACGGAAGTCACGCTCCAGCCGATTGATATTTTTGGCTTTGATGCTGCCATTCTTTTTTCGGATATTCTGATTCCGATGGAGGCGATGGGCCTTCAGCTCGAATTCCACGAGAGCAAGGGGCCGGTTTTTCCAGAGCCAGTGCGAACACAGGCCGCCGTTGACCGGCTGCGCATTCCCGACCCGGAAGAGAGCCTGCCCTTTGTACTGGAAACCATCCGCCTGCTCCGCCGCGCTCTCAAGGTGCCGCTGATTGGCTTTTCCGGCGCGCCGTTCACCTTGGCGACCTATCTGATTGAAGGCGGCTCGTCCAAGGTCTTTTTGGAAACCAAGCGCATGGCCTATCAGCAGCCGGAGCTGTATCACGCCCTGCTGGAGAAAATCACCCGCTGCACCAGCGTTTATTTGCAAGCGCAGGCGCGGGCCGGAGCGCAAATTTTACAGATTTTCGACTCGTGGGCGGGTGTGCTCGCGCCCTGCGATTTTGAACGTTTCGCCCTGCCCTATGTGCAGTCCATCATCGCCGATCTGCGCCAGATGACCGATGTGCCGATCATCTACTTTGCCAACAACGGCGCGACGTTGCTGGAACTGAGCACAACCAGTGGGGCCGACGTGCTCGGTTTGGACTGGCGGATCAAATTGGACGATGCGGCCAAAATTACGCAGCAGCATGTCCTGCAAGGTAATCTCGATCCGGTCGCGCTCTTCCTGCCGGAAAAAGAACTGGAAGAGCGGATTGCGGCCATTCTCGTTGAAGGCCGGGC
>NZ_JBLWEP010000040.1:0-15118 GCF_048287355.1 Candidatus Electronema sp. TJ | reverse complement strand
CCCTGATGGAACAGCACGGAATGCTGGCCAACATCCGGGCGCATTCGTTCATGGTGGCGAAGATTGCCGGGCTGCTGGCTGAAGAACTGCGGACAAAAAGCAGCCAGCCACTTGATCTGCAACTCTGCATCAGCGGTGCGCTCCTGCACGACATCGCCAAAACGTCCTGCCTCACCAACGGCCGCAATCACGCCAAGGCTGGCGCGGAACTCTGCCGCAGCCTCAATTTCCCGGAAATCGCCGAGATTGTCGCCGGACATGTTGTCCTGCCAAATTTTTCCCCGGAGCGTTATATAGCGGGAATTTTTTTTCCTGTCGAAATAGTCTACTACTCGGACAAACGAGTCCTGCATGATCAAATAGTCAGCCTGCCCGAACGGCTGGACTACATCTTGGATAAATACAGCGGCGGCGATGCCCGCAGACAGGAAGGCATCCGAGACAATTTCAAGAAATGCAGACTGCTGGAAGAACGGCTTTTCTCCTTCTTAAATTTCGCCCCGGACAGACTGATGGAACAGATTGAAAAGTGGACGGCACCGCTCTGAACAGGCCATGAGCATAAAGCGGCTTGCTTCAAAGCGAAAAAATACATATATTGCAGAGAGCGCAGATGAAAAAAATGCTAGGTCAGGCCAGTTGGACTGCCTGAATGAACATAATGTAACACGGAGCGGCTACGGTGGAAATTTTCTTTCTTGGCGTGGGTGAAGCCTGTGATACGGCGCATGGCAACAGCTCGTTCCTGCTCACCGCCAGCAACGGTGCCAGAATCTTGCTGGACTGCGGTTTCTCAGTGCCACACCAGTATTTTCGTACCGTTGAGCAACCGGATGAACTGGAGTACATCTGGATATCTCATTTTCACGGCGACCATTTCCTCGGATTGCCGCTGCTGTTTCTCCGTCTCTGGCAGCTGGGCCGTACCCGGCCTTTGCACATCGTCGGCCAGAAAGGCACGGAGCAGAAAGTGCGGGGAGCTCTGGAGCTGGCCTATCCCACCTTTGAAAAAAAATTGAGTTTCGGTTTTGAGTTTCATCAGATTCACGCTCAAGAGACCATCTCTCTGGCTGGACTGCGCTGGTCTGCCGCGCTGACCCAGCATTCTCAGTACAATTTGGGGCTGCGCATCGAGGATGGCCCGGTGAAATTCTATTGCAGCGGCGACGGGCGGGCGAATGCGCAGGCCAAGGAGCTGATCCGGGGCTGCGACTTTGTCGTTCATGAATCGTTCAGCATGGTTGACATTTTTCCTTATCACGGCTCAGTGACTAGCACGCTTCAGCTTGCCGAAGAGTTGGAAATGGGTCAAGTTGCTTTGGTGCATCTTGATCATGATCTGCGGCGGACCGATCTGCATCAGATTGAGGAAATGGTACGGGCAGTGCCTAACGCCCTGCTGCCGGCGGCAGGACACCGGCTGACTTTTTAAGGAGAACAGCATGACCTCCAGAACTCTGCGGCTGCTGGCTGCGCTGCTGGCCTTTACGCTGCTGCTGGCCGCCCCCTCCTTCGCTCTGGCAAAAAAGAGCAAGAAAAACAAAAAATTTGATAAAAAAGACTGGATATGGCAGCCGGATGCTTTCCCTGCGGAAAAGAAGCAGGACTTCATCCGCATGGCGGATAATTTTTTTGTCTTCTATGATCCCTCAACGGCGATGGATGTGCCGTACCAAAACAGCGGCATGACCCGGCTGGAGATGTCCAAACAGATACTCCTCAAGAGCAACGCCAGCCTGCCGGAGTTGAACTGGCAGACCGGGCTGTATCCGCACTGGCGGAACGTGATGTGGCTGCCTGGCGCGGAGCGCACCTTCCAGCCCTTCTACCGGCTGCAAAATTACGACCAAGAGGCGTTCGGCACTGCCTTGGAGCAGCTGCCTGTGACCAGCTCTGGTCCGCCCATGCTCCAGACCGCGCTGATGAAGCTCGAATATCTGCTCCCGCTGCCGGGCCGCACTGAGGTTTTCATCTTCACCAACGGGGCCGCCTTCCGCTTTGAGGGCTTGGACGAACCGGAGCCGCTGACGCAGGCCAAGATACTGGCAGAAAAGCATGATGTCTGCTTCACTCTGATCAGCAGCGCGACCAACAGCACGGCGGAGAAGCTGCTTAACGATATCGCTGCGGTCAATGACTGCTCGCAGGTGATTGATTTTGACACCTTGGCCGCCCATCCTGAGCATCTCTTCGGCAGGCTGTACATGCCTGCCAGCAGCCCCTACCCCAACGTGCTCTTCGCCTTTGACAAGGCTCAGATCAGGAAGGAACAGCAGCACACTCTGGAACGGCTGGGCCGTTATCTGATCGATCATCCGCAGGAATACGCCGTGCTTTCCGGCTTCTGCGACCATGTCGGCAGCCATGCGTACAACATCCATCTCTCCCGGCGCAGGGCGGAGAGTGCTAGGAAATACCTGCTGGACAATTTCTCGCTGAAAAAAGACCGAGTGCTCATTTACTGGTACGGCAAGGCCAAACCAACCGCCTCCAACAAGACGGAAGAAGGGCGGCGGCTCAACCGTCGGGTGACAGTCCAGCTGCGGAAGGGAAAATAGGTTCAGCCCACCTTCTGCCAGCGACTGTCGATCAGTATCTCATGGGGCCGAAAATCGGTCTTGTAGTGCATCCCTTTGAGGCCATTGATCCAGTACCCGAGATAAAGGTTAGCAATGCCGTGCCGTCGGCAAAAATCAAGCAGATAAAGGATGTTTAGCGTGCCGGGGCTGCGCCAGTCCTGCTCTGGATCAAAAAAGAAATAGACCGCGTTCATCCATTGGTCTGAGCAGTCGACCACGGCCACGCCCAACAGCCTGTTGTCTTCACTCCGGTAGCGGATCTCAAAGCACTTGGTCATTGAAGTGATGAAAAAGCCGCTGTAATAGCTTTCTGCATCTGCCCTGCTGTCCGGGAAGCGAGCAAAGAGGAAGCGTTCCAACAGATCAAGATTCTCATCAGACATGGTCACCGGTGCCAAACCGACGCTGATATCTCCGTTTTTTTTCCAGACCCGCCGCTGGTTGCGGTTGGGGCGGAAAATTTCCGGATTCAGGCGTATGGGAACACAGGCGGAGCAGCGTGAGCAGCGCATGGAGTACATGCAGTTGCCGTTGCGGCGGTAGCCGTTTTCAAAAAACAGCCCCACAGCGGAATCGGTCAGCGAGCCGAAAACCGCCTGATGATAGATGGCTTTGTGCGGCATTTCATAAGGACAGCGGGTGGCGACATCAGTGAAATACTGTTCCAGTCTGCCGTCAATGCCTGGCGGTGCATTGCGTCCTTGTTTAGGCCGGCCCGCCATCTGGCGGTTCGGAAAGGTTGAATGCATCATCAGACAGCCTCCTTGTCCGGCATGGTTCCGCCGTCCATCTGAACGCTCTTTCTGTTATAGCAGCTCCAGCATCTCAAATCTCCAAGGGCGTTCTCCATAATTATTCCTGATTGTTATTGATTTTTCCATCTTAGCAGAGCTTGGACGGCATTTCTGAGTTATTTTACCAAGTTTTGCGGAAATGTCACGAAAATTGGCAGGTTGCGGACTGATCAAAAATAAGGGAAGAAGAACGATGACAACGCGGCAGGTGATAAGAGAAAAAAGGACGCAGACATCAGATGCCTGCGCCATCGGCACTGTTTATCTAGTTTTGGCGTAGATGATTTTTTTGGAGCCACTCTCGCAGGTTCCGATGACCTGCCCCGGAGACCCCTCGCTCTTATTGAGAACGATCAGCGTGTAGTTTTTCACGCCCTTGGAGTCCAATCTGGCGACAAGTTCGGCCTTCAATTCCGCGCAGGCCTTGATAGAATTGGTCGACTGACTAGGTTCCTCCGTTGTCGCCGGAACCATCCGCACCGCAACCACTGGCACTGGCTGATCCTGCTGCGCTGTTTTCTCATTGGCTGCTGGTTGCTGCTGGGCTGCCGCCCCGCTCCGCTGCTGTCTGTTGTAGACGATCTGCTTGCTGCCGTCTTCGCAGGTGCCGATGATCTTGCCTGCCGCTTTCTCATGTCTGGCTGAAATGCTCAGCTCGTAGGCTTTCACGCCTTTGGAATCAAGCTTGGCCGCAATTTTCGCCTTCAATTCCGCGCAGGGCTTGACAGCGGCTGCGACTGAGCCGAAGCTCAAAAAAATTGCCGCTGCCGCAAAAAAAACACATCGCATCATCGCTGCTCTCCTTTGTCCACGTGACCAGTCTGCATGGTTGCCGCTGAATATCAGCTATATTAGCGAGTTATAACCAAGTTCCTGTTTTCCTGTCAAGTGTAAAGCGCGGAAACAGGAAAAAATAAGAACTTGCCAAAAAGATGAAGAGGAAGGCTTAAATTGCCGAGCAGGTCAAGCTCTTCTTTCATGTCGCAGGTCAAAGGCATTTCGAGACCGCATGGCAGAATATGATTGAAAAACCGCATCCCTGAATAAGCCCTGTACAAAGTCAAACTGAGCCAGTATAATACGGTATTATGCGGAATTGCGCCAAAATGCCTTGTACCTTTTCTTGGGATGCTGTTGACACCGTCATGCTGGACATGGACGGCACCCTTTTGGATAAACATTTTGATGACTATTTCTGGGAGGTCTATATCCCGGAGCACTACAGCTTGCTCCACGACATTACGGTGGAAGAGGCGGCTCAGGAGCTGCTGGAACGTTACCGCAAGATAGAAAATTCCCTTCAATGGTCTGATGTGGAGCACTGGTCCCGCGAGCTGGGAATGGACATCCCGGAACTGAAGTTGCGGATTGACCATTTAATCGCTGTTCACCCCCATGTAAGGGAATTTCTCGATTGCTGCCGCAGGCTGAATAAAAAGCTGTATCTGGTGACTAACGCTCACCCCCGCACCTTGACCATCAAGCTGGTGAGAACCGACATCGGCAGCTGGTTTGACCGTTTGGTCTGCGCCGACGAGGTGGGATTCGCCAAAGAGCAGCCGCAATTCTGGGTCAGGCTACAGGAACTGCTCGGCTTTGATCCGGCCCGCTCTGTGCTGGCCGATGATACGGAAAAGGTGCTGCGGACTGCGGAGCGGCACGGCATCGGCTGGCTGGTGCATGTGGCCAAGTCCAGCAGCCGCAGCCCAGCCGTCCGCTCCGAACACTATCTTTCAATTGACTCGTTCAGAGAGCTGATTGACTTGGCTCCCGCCCCTTGTGCGAAGGGAGCACATCGAACATCACATGCGTAAAACAAGGAGACACAAATTATGGAAGCGGCAACAATTGAAAAACGGCGGCAGTCACGCATGAAGCTGAAAGGCTACATCGCCGACATCGCGGACGGTCATTTCGTCTACGGCGGCATGGTGGAGGATATTTCGCTGGAAGGACTGCGGCTCAATGATCTGCCGGACAAATTTGCCGTGCAGGGCAAACGGTACAGCGTGGTGGTTTCCGGAGGACCGGACTCGCCCTGCTACAAGCTGAAGGTCTCCCCTCGCTGGCGGCGGAAGAACGGTCTTCTCGTGGATGTGGGATTCAATATCGCCGAGGCCCCTCTTGGCTGGCGGAATTTTGTCCAAAAAAACATGCCGAGCGCAGCAGGCGAGAGTATGGAAGAGGGAGATTGTCTCTGGGAGCGGCGCACAGGCTCCAGCCGTGACTGAGGCTCAAGACGGACGGAAAGAGAGCCGGCCTTCCCGTCCGCCCACGCCCAGCCCGCTCAGTCGCTGCGGCGGCAGGTTTTGAGGTAGTCTTTGAAAACAGAGGGATGCGAGCTGATGACTTTGCCCTTCTGCATCCCCAGTCCCCGTGTCAGATAATCAATGATTTGCTTATGATTGAGGCCCTTGTCCAAGGCAGCCTCAGTCAGCTCCACAATTTTCTGCTTGTCAGCAGGATCGTCGAAGTAGCTGAAGATGCGGTGTTCGTCTGCCGACGACACAGACAGCGGCTCCTGCTGCATAACAGGGACGGCATGCAGCACCTTGTCAGCTTTCTCCCTCACTGAGGCCAGTTCCTGCTGCATCACCGCAATGTCCCGCTCCAGCGGGGTGATGTCAATCACTTTCGGCTCGCGCTGCTCCAGCAGCCGCAGCCGCTCCGGCAGGTCGCCGAGCAACTCCTCCGGTGAAATGCGCAGAATCTGCTGGGCGGTCTGCTCGACGCAGGCTTTCATGTTGCCTACTGCGCCTTCGATTCCAGCCAGTGTGGTCATCGCCCCGCGCATTTCTTTGCTCAAGACCTCGACTTGGCTCTTGTCCGTCATTTTGGCGGTCAGCTCCTCCAGCGCGTCAATCCGGCTGGAAAGCTGCCCGATTTTGCCTGCCAGCAGCTCGCGGGTGGCATGAAGCTGGCCTTGGATGGCCTCGATGTTCGCTTGCAGTTCCTGCCGCATTTCCTCTTTCACTGGTTCAAAATTGACAGGTGCCTCTGTTTTTTTTTTGCCAGCCATATCCAGAACCGGCACGAGCCAATCAGCCAGCGTTTGCCGCAGCTCGCTGTACATGCGGCTCGCGCTTTCTTGGCTGAACAAGGCTGCTGCGCCGAGAAAAAAAACAATCATCACAGCCACACAAAAGATGACCGATAATGCCAGCCCGATCAGCAGCTGGACAGCGCGGAACACAGCCTGAATGAGCAGTCCGACAGCCTCGAAAACTGTCGCTTCTGGGTGGGTGAGGCTGACTGCGAGCAAGCCGATGAAAAAAGCAAAAACTGCCGCTGTGTTCAGCAGCGGCTTCCGCAAGAGGTTGTTACTGTTCATGTCTGTTCTCTGATATGGTCTTTGCAGGGACGAAAAATCTTCGTCCCTGCTGCTGCAATTACAGCGTCAGCCACGAGGCGGAGAAGACCGTCTGGCCGGAAAGCACCTTGTAGGTTTTGTAGTGCTCTAAGGCCGCGCCGTTCAGTGTGGCGGAATCGGGTTCCTTGCCGTCCATCATCCCGTGCACCAGATCAACCAGCTCCTGCCGCTGTCCCTTGCAGATGGCCATCAGCTCGTGGTCATAGGCGTTGACAATGGCGGTTCTGATGCCATATTTCATCAGCATGATCAGATAAGTGCGGTCCAGATACTTGCGCAGCTGCTCGTCCACGCCGTTGGAGACATTGGACAGACCGATGGTGGAGCCTGCGCCCGGCGCGATTTCCTGAAGATCCCGCAGAAATTCCAAACCAGCGGCAAGCTGATCCGCACCAAGGGTAATCGGCGTGGCGATGGGATCAAACAGCATCTTCTCGTTTGGGATGCCTGCCTCGCTCAGAGCCATCATCAGCCCAACAGCCATTTCCGCCCGCTCATTGTAGTCACGGGGCATTCCGTCCGGCCCCCAGAGCAGGGCGATGACGTTGCACTCTGCCTTGGCGGCCACTGGAATCAGCTTCTCCATCCGCTCCGGCTGGGCGGAAATAGAGTTCATAATTGCTGCTGTCTTGTTCTTCACCACCTTGAAGCCTGCGGTCATCGCGTCGGTGTTGGTGGTGTCAAGGCAGAGCGGGGTGTCAACGATGCTCTGCACTGTCTCCACCACCCAAGGCAGCAGCTCCACGCCGTCCTTGCGGGCCGGGCCAATGTTCAGATCAAGATATGTCGCTCCGGCTGCGGCTTCCTCCCGCGCCATTTCTTGAATCGGCCCCGGAATGCGCTCCTTCATGGCACCGCCGCTGCGTTTACCCATGATGTTGATGCTTTCAGCAATTGCCTGCACTGTGTTAGCCATCTGCGTTGCTCCTTGGTGTGAATGTTGAAAAAGAAGAATAGCGAAAAAGTGATTCCTGCCAGTTTCTCAGCCGCTTGAACCGGACAGTGAAAAGACTGAGTCTGTTTCTGCTCTACTTCACATGAATTAGGATTTTTGTCAAGAATTCTGAGCGGGCGGCAGATGCCGCCTCCGGCGTGCCGTTTTGACATTTCATCATAAAAACAAGTTCCTGCCTGAAGCATAACCCGCTAAGATTTTTTTTATCAGACCTCTTGCAGAAGTCAGCGCGCAGGTTGCGGTGTTTTTCGCATGACCGCTGCCGCTCCTTTTTTGCCTGCCTGCAAAGCAGTCCGGCTTGGCAAGAGAGGAGTTCTGTCGAGCAGCAAAGGTGTTTGGCCGAGCAACAAAGGAGTTCCAGCAAGCCGCAAAGAAGTTTGGCCAAGCAGCAAAAGAATTTTGCCGAGCAGCAAAGGAGCTGGAGTCGGCCAAACACCTTTGCTGCTCAGCCGGAAAGAAGTTTGGCCAAGCCGAACTCCTTTCTGGCCGAGCCAAATTCCTTGGCAAATGAGCAGGACTCCTCCCTTACTGAGCTGAACTTTGCTTCAACCTGATTGCATCCTCTTGCTGCTAACTTATGCAGGATATCTATTCAAAAGGCTCCGCTTCGGCGGCAATCTCCGGCTGCTTTTCAGCGGCAATCAGGGCAGCAGCCTCCATCACCAGCTCGCCTTTGCGGGTGAAACTGCGCAGACTCACGGTTTCAAAGCTGCCAAGGCTGTCCAACAGCGGCATGATCACCTGATCAATAAGCACCTTGCTTTTTTCTCCGGCCTGATCGCTGCGCACGGCGATCATCATTCCGGCCCAAGCAGCCAGTTCCTTGAGACCGTCGACCAGCCGAGCGGCGCGAGCGAAGATCAGCAGGTTGCCGGGCTGGCCCTTGCCAGTGTCCACTGCTTGAAAACTGGGGTCAGCCTGCATCCGTCCCTCGCTTTCTGCCAGAATTGCCAGCAGCTGCTCACGGCTGTCGGCCAAATAGAGAAAATTGTCGGCAAAGGCGTACGAAGGCTGGAGCATTCCCTTGGCCGCCTGCAAAGAGAAGAGCCGTACGCCGTTCGGCAATGTTTCGCTCTTGACCGGCATGCCGGAGAGCAGCCGGTCAAGAAGGAGTTCCGCCTTGTTCCGCTCCGGCACTTCCAAAACAAAGCAAAGCCGGGGCACTGGGAAAAGGCCGCCTGTGCTGATATCAGCAATGTTAACGCTGAATTCTCTTCCAAACAAGGAAAGAATCTCGCCGAAGCTGAGACCGGTCTGCGCTTTGAACCACGCGTCAGTTTTGTCCACCATCTCTTGGCTGCCGTTTTCAATCAAGCTCTGCCGCCAGCTGGCTGGCTGGAGCCAAGCACTCCAGATATAAAGCAGGAGACTGGCAGGCATTTTCGCCAAAGTGCGGTTGGCAGTCGGTGCGGCTGTGTAGATTTTTTTCTGCAAAGGCAGACGCAGGGACTCCGAGAGGAAACGCAGCACTGTGGTGAAGTTGGCGGTTCCTCCGTCCGGGCGGTGAAAGATGGCCAGGCTGTGCAAGCCGGACGGAGCGGCCAGCGGCAAGGCCTCCTCTCCGGCAAGCAGAGTCTTCAGCCGGGCCAAGTTGGCGTAGAGAAAAAAATCGTTAAGTCCTCCGGCCTCCTGCTTCAGAGCGGCGTAATCGCGCTTGGTGATCAAGCCGTTCCGTTTGTAGATGAAATGGCGGACGAAGAGGTCAATGCTCTGCTGCACCGGCTCCAAGCCCAAGGACAAGGCGATTTGCCCGCCGACAGCAGCGGCGTGGAGTTTGCGGCCTTGGTCCAGCTCCAGCACCACAATGCCCATGCCGTGGTGATAAAGCAAATCCGGCTGTTTTTTCTCCGCCTTAAGCAGGTCAAGGAACACCGCGCTGCCCTCAGGCGGCGGCTCGGCGAGCAGCAGGGCATGGGACAACAGCGCGTCGAGCGGAGCTGCCGACAAGGATTCCGGCTCCGGCGGCAGCAGGGCCAGCACTGTCCTTCGGCTGAAAGACTCTTGCAGCAGAGGATGATTCAGCAGATGCTGCAAGCTGGCCAGCTGCTCCTCAGCAGGCTTGCGCAGCAGCGGCGGCACTTCTAGCTGATCCAGCACTGCCGACCAATGGATGTCCTTCAGTGTCTGCCCTAAACGTGAGTTGAGGAACGTCCGGCCTGCTGCTGCGGCATCAGCGGCATCAATGAACAGCAGGGCATCTTCCGGCACCAGCTCCAGCGGTTCAAGGGGATGCGGACGCAGCAGCTCCCCGGAAAGGAGCTGACGCGCAAGAGCGGATGTGGCGATTTTCCGTCCGGCAGCGGCCAGTTCGCTGCGGCTGGGCAGCTGCGCCAGTGCCCGGAGTTCCGGGCTGGGGCGGATGACGACGAGCCACGCCGCATCGGCGAGCACTGCGAAAATCAGCAAAAAGAGAACAATGCGTTTCATCCGCCAAGGCTCCGATGAAAACAGTCAGGAGGCGATTCTGTCTGCATATTGTTTCATAACGCGGCGGAAAAGTCAGCAGAAAATGAAAAAAAAGCCGCACTGAAGACAGCGCGGCTTGGCAAGGGCTATGAGCGACGGGGAAATCAGGCTTCAGCCTCGCTCACCCAGAGATCATGCAGGTTGCAGAAGCTGGTGGCGCAGATTTTGCCCTTGTAGTCTTTCGGCAGGTCGTAAGAGGATTCCGGCTTGTCCGCAGGAGCGAAGTTCTTCGCGCCAAGCACGGTGCCGTCAGCCAGAATCACAGTGTGCCGGACAATAAAATGCTCCGCGCTCATCGGATGCGGGGTGACGACCGAGACCTTGCCGCCCTCGACCTTCACTTCCGGCGCATGAGTACCTTCCTTGCCTTTCCACTGCCCCGGCTGCTCCTTGCTGTAATAGATCGAGCCTGCCGCTGATGGCGCGGCAGCCTTGTCTGCGGCAAAAGCGGACACAGCAGAGCCTGCGGTAGCGGCAGCAGCGACGGCAGCAGCAGTTTTGAGCAAATCCCGTCTGTCGAATGCGGTCATCTTTTTTCTCCTGAAATGTGGAAATGCAGAATATCGAGGACAACGGTTCCACCTGCTCCGGCGAGCAGGCGCAATCATCATACCGCTGCCTACGGATGAATGCAAGGGGATCAAGAGCGCATCAGAACTGTCCGGGACCGCCGAGGTGATGCTGGAGGAGCAGCCACCAGTTTTCCTTTTTCCTGCTTGGTCAGGCGGCATTCTCTCGCTGCTTTTTCTTCTCTCTGATCTCCTCCCTCAACTGCTCGATGCGTTCGTGCGCTTCGCCCAGTGCTTCCTTGCGGGTCAGCTCGGAGACATTCTGCTCAATCTTCTCAATGGCCGAGAGCAGCTTGAAAATCAGCATGAAGACCAAGAGAAAGCCCATCATCACTACAGCGTTGAAGTTGTCCACCACGCCGAGGATGCGGGCGAAGAACATGGTGAAATCAGGGTAGATGGCGATCAGGGCCATGCCGCCCCAGACGGTCACGCGCACAGCCAGCTTGAGTAGAGTTTGGCCGGTTTCCCGGTTGGCGAACTCCTTGATGCCAAGATAGAGCATGACTGAGGAGATGGCCACAATAATGAATTGATACAGATGCACGTTAGTTTTCTCAGGAGTTCAGGCGATCAGATTCCAAATCATCCGGCGCAGGGTGATCAGTCCGTTGATGAAACCCTGCTTGGTCTTTTTGGTGCTGGCGTATTCGGTGTAGCGGGTCTGTACTGGCACTTCCGTGAAGCGCAGACGGTTGTTCTTGATTTCCCGGATCACCTTGCTGTCATATTCATATTTGTCCGCCTTGGTGTCAATGATCAGGGCGGCGTAGCGGGAATAGGCCCGGAAGCCGGACTGGCTGTCCGAGACCAGCAGGCCGTAAAACAGCCAAGTGACAAAATTACCAATGCTGTTGGCGATTTTCTTCTTCAGCGGCATGGTCTCCCGGTTGAGCATCCGGGAGCCAAGCACTGCGTCGATGCGGCCTTCGAGGATAGGAGCGATAAGCTGGGCGATGTCCGCCGGATCGTGCTGGCCGTCGCCGTCCATGGTCACCACCACGTCCGCGCCGAGGAGGTTGGCGGCCATGATCCCGGTCTTCACCGCCGCGCCCTTGCCCCGGTTGATCTTCAGGCGCAAAGCCAGCACGTCATAGGCGGAGGCGATTTCATAGCTCTCGTCTGCGCTGCCGTCATCCACCACCACGATGCGCTCATAGCCATGCGCCCGCACCTCTTCAATCACGCTGCCGATGACCTTGGCCTCGTTATAAACCGGGATGACAATGGCCACGGTTTTCATCATGCGGCAGCCCTCGTGCGGAAGGACGGCAAGCGTTCTCGCAGGTTTTTCCTCGATGGGCAAACGTAGAGCGTGAAGCCGACCTTGTCTGAACACCTGCGCCCGCAGCCTTTGCAGAACATGCAGGCATGTTCCGTCAAAATATGCCTGCATGTTTTATTAAAACATGTATGCATGTTCCGTTAAAGTATGCAGGCATGTTCCGTTAAAACATGCCTGCATGTTTTATAAAAGTATGCCTGCATGTTTTTTGCAGAACATGCAGGCATGATCGCAGCGCGGGACAGCTGCGAAGTCCTCAGGACAAGGTCAGCTCAGTATTTCACCCGCGCCCGCCAGGTCAGCGTCGCGCTGGCCTTCGGCTCAACCTTGATTTCCCAGACCGCCGTGTTCGAGGCTTCCTTCTTGTGCGGCGCGGACTCCTCAATCATCTGCCAGTCACCAGGCACAGGCTCAATCACTTTCACCGTGACAGCTTCATCCTTGGCGTTCTTCAGCTCAATCTCATAGGCACTTTCATAGGCCGTGCCGCTGGTCCACGATGCTTTTTTGAAATCAGTCTGCTTCTTGTTCGCAGTCACGTCAAAGGCCTCGCCGAGCTTGAGGCGGATGATCTCGTTTTCCGGTGTGTGGTCAATGCGGTCTTCGCCGACAAATTGCAGGCTGCCGGAACTGTCTTTCTTATACACACGCATCACGCCCGCAGGCAGCGGCTGACCTGCACCGTCCTCTTTCGCGTTCTTCAGCTCCAAGAAGACACCGACCTTCATCTTGCGGCCCAATTCTCCAGCTTGGCTGCCGTAGTAATAGTCCATGCCGCGCAGAACGAACTCTTTCTTCACCTTAACGCCGTTCGCCTGAAGCAGGGCGACCTGCTTGCTCTGCTTTTCCTTGATGGTGGTCGGGCGGCCCAAGGTGTAGAGATGATACTCGAACATGGATTCTTCCGCCATGCCTGCGTCCATTGCCGCTTCCTCCATCGGCGCGGCAGCCAGTGCCCGCATCATCCTTGGCTGCATTGGCTCCTTCGCCCGGTTCACTTCGCCTGCCACCAACTGGAGCTTGGCGTTTTGATACGTCGCGCCGCTCTCATTGTTCAGCGTCACCCAGCCACTCAGGTTGAGGCTCGCATCGTCCGCGCCCAGCTCGGCCACATAATCCGCCTTCCACGACAGCCCGCCAGTCAGGTAGCTGAGCACTGCGTCCTGCTTGCCGCCGTCCTTGCTGTCCACCAGCATGGTCAGCGTCGGGCGGTCGCGCAGGTTCTCCGGCACATCCGAGAAGACTAAACGGCCTGGCACCCCAGCCTCAATGCGGTCGCCTACCTTCAGCACTGTGCCTTCACCCGCGCTGAGCACTGTGGCCTCTTCCGCCGCCTCCTCGCCGGTGGTCGGATGGGTTTTGATCAGCTTGACGGTGCGGCCCACATATTTGTCCAAGAGCGACTGAGGGGTGAGCAGGTCATATTCAAAGTTCTGCTCCAGCACATGCAGCCCAGGCGCAGCGAGCAGGGCGGTCTCTGGCCGAATTTTTGCGCTGACCTCGCGGAAGGCAAGCGTCTGCTGGCCCGGCGCAAGCGCGATGCTGCGGCTGTCCCTCACCAAGGCCAAATCCTGATTGTAGATGGTCACCGCCACCGCTGTCTGATCCTCCAAAGCGGAGACCGTCTCAGCAGCCTTGTCGGCAGCGGCGGACACTGCGGCGGGAACCATCAGCAGGGGAAGCAGGGTAGCAAATCTCAGCATGGCGCACCTCTCAATTCGGTTGAGAAATAAAGGAAGAGCGGGACATGGTCTCCGCTCCGGCATCATACCGTGTTCCCTTGGAAAGCAACAGAAAAAACTGCTCCGGCCAGAGAAAGATGTTTACAGAACCGCGCTCCTGTCTGATAATAACAGCCAAGTGTCCCCGGCAGAGTCCGCCTTCCGCAGACAAAGAGTACGCACAAAATCCGCAGGTGTCAATCAGACAGTGCCGCCCGGCAGCAGCTCCGCCGTTTCCTTGCAAGCGCACAGGGCACGGCTTCTATCGGAAAATGTTGAGCAACCATGCACCTTGAATATTTCGGCCTTGCCAAGCCGCCCTTCGCCGGGGAGCCGGACACGGAGATTTTCTTCCCGGAAGCGGACCGCACCGCACTGCTCCGTCGGATTTACGCCGACCTCCAGAACGGCAGCCCGGTCATCCGTCTGACCGGCGCGGAAGGCAGCGGCAAGACCCTGCTCTGCCTGCTGCTGGCTCATTTGCTGCCTGCCCAGTTTCAGGCAGTCTATCTCGACAGCCCGGCTGGCTCGTTTGACGAGCTGCTCCAAGCTGTCTGCCAAGAGCTGGGCCAGATGCCGCAGACGGACATGTCGGCTTGGCTGCGCAGCCAGCTGGAGCAGTGCCAGACGCAGGGCAAAAAATTGCTGCTCCTGATTGACCAGGCTGAGCAGATGTTTCCCGCCGCCTTGGAGCGGCTGCTGCGCACGGTTTTTGCGGCGGAGCAGATGACATTGCAAGTCATTCTCGCGGGCCGTCCGTCCCTCGATGCCCGCGTCACTCAGCTGCAAGCCTATTGCGCGGACATGAAAATTCCGCCCGGCCATCAGCTTGCTCCGCTGACTGAGGAGGAGTTGGGCGCATACCTCGATTTCCGTCTCAAAACAGCCGGGCTGTCCGCCGCCGACAGCGGACGGGCCTTCAGCGGCGAGGCGGTGCGCAAAATCTTTAAACTGGCCAATGGCAATCTGCGCACCGTCCATCTGCTGGCTGACACAGCCTTGCAGCGGGTTTGCGCTGCTGACCGGTATTTTCCGGTGCAGGCGGCGGAAGTGGCGGCCTTGGAGGGCAATGCTCCCGGCGGCAGTGCAGGCGGAAAAAAAGCCTCGCTCTCCGGCAGGACATGGAAGCTGCTGGCTGCCGCCGTGCTGCTTTTCTTTGCCGCCCTGCTGTTCCGCTACAGCGACGTGCTGTGGCGCAGCGGCGAAGATGCCGCCAAACAGATAGTCAGAACGGTGCCGGTCAAACCGGCTGAACTGCTGCCGGACAAAATCCGGCTGAACTCGGAGCCTGAGCTGCCGACGGAGCCGGAACAAGCGGAACCAACTGCCGAGCCAGCTCAAACAGAAGCCCCGCCGCCAGAACCGACGGGACAGCCCGC
>NZ_JBLWEP010000039.1:0-17155 GCF_048287355.1 Candidatus Electronema sp. TJ | reverse complement strand
TTGCATGTACAAATCAAGCTGGTTTTCGCTGCCGCCTTGCCGGAGCAATAACATTTATGCGGAAATACAGTGAATTGGACACAGGAGTATAAATTTCCTTGTTGATTTCGATAAAAACAGCAGTCATGCCGCTGACTGCGCCACACTCAGCATGAAGGTCATCGGCTCAATCGGCGATTCAATGAAGCCGTGCGCAAGATGCAGCAGGGGGCAAGGAGGCAATCCAGTTTGTGGCTCACCAATTAACCACAACACAGTTTGCGGCTCATAAAATGCGATTTTTGAGCCGCAAAAATAGATCAGCGCGAAACCCGGCCCTCTGCAACATCAATCAATTCCAAGAAAGCATACACTGCCGGACGGCGGCCTTTGGCTCCCCGGACAGTTTTCAACATGCCGCTGTCACGGAGCAGAACGAGAATCCGCTTTGCGGTTGCCGCTGGAATGTCTTTAGCTGAAGTGAATTCCGTCGCGTTGAACACCGGGCGGGAAAAGAAGAAATCCAAGGCATGAATGGCATATTGCGAATGCGTCAAATCCACAAGCTGTCGTTTTTTATCCTCATACAGCTTGAGAATGCTGGCCGCCTTGCGCTGGTTTTCTTCCGCCTGATCTATGACCGCTTTCAGAAAAAACTCGCACCATCCCGTCCAGTCCTCATCAGAGGAAACAGCGGCCAGCCGCGCATAATATTCAGCCCGCTCCCGCTCAAAATACGCGCTGATATAAAACATGGGGGCGCGGATGAGACCTGCGGTGTGGAGGAAGAGAGGAATGAACATCCGGCCCAATCTGCCGTTGCCGTCCAAGAAAGGATGCAGGGCCTCTAATTCGGCATGAAGAACCGCAAGCTGCGCCAGACGGTCTGGCATTTGCGCATGAATGAAATTTTCCCATTTGCCCATCGCCTCCTGAAGATGCTCGGCTGAGATGGGAACAAAGCGGGCTTCCTCGATGGAGCAGCCGGGCGGCCCTATCCAGTTGGGCACCTTCCGGTATTCTCCGCGTGCCGCGCTGTGCCCGCGCACCTCGGCCAGCAGAACCCGGTGCGCCTCTTTGATCACCCGCTGGCAGAGCGGCAGCGTGTTCAGCAGCCCCTCAGCATGGCGCATCGCCTTCCGGTAGTTCAGCACCTCGTTAATATCCGCCTTCTTCTGCTGCGGCAGGTCGTTTGAGCCTCCTTCAGCCTCAAACTCAAGCACTTCCCCCATTGTCGCCTGCGTTCCTTCGATCTTTGAGGAAAGGACAGCCTCCTGCGTGGTGAGCGGAGCCAAGAGGATGGAAGGGTTCGGGATGGCGGCAAGGGTGCCGTCATATCGGGCAAGGGCGGCATTGGCAGGCCCGATCAGCGGAATAAGACGCAGCCAGTCTATATTTTTCGGCGGGAACTTGCCGTAATGATACTGAACCGGAGAAGTCATTTTCTGCCCTCTTTAGAAGAAAATGAGATGAGCGATGAGCGCAACAGGGGGCTGTTTTTGCCCCATGAGCAAAAAAATGGGGGCAGGATGGGGGCTGGAATGAAAGGCAAGAAAAAAAGGTTTTTAGAGTGTTTTGTTCAACTCTCTAAAAACCTTGTATATTTCTGGTGCCGAGACCAGGAATTGAACCAGGGACACACGGATTTTCAGTCCGTTGCTCTACCGACTGAGCTATCTCGGCATGATGCTGCGCTACAGGAGATGCTAATATACCTTAATCCAGCTTTCGCTGTCAAGTTTTTATTTCTTTTTTCCGCCGCCGAGCAGATCGCCAAGGTCAACGTTAAATTCATCCAACGCAGTGCCAGTTTTCGCTGCTGGGCGCAGCTTCTTGCCTGATGCGCTCTTCGCTGGCGGCAGCGTTCCCGCATTCAGATCAAGCCCTTCTAAGGATAAATTCGGGAGTTTGTCTGCCGTTGCGCCGCTTTTTTTGCCTCCCTTGCCTGCTGGCGCACTCTCAGCCTCCAAGCTTAATTCCCCAATGCCGCTGAAGGACAGATCCAGCTTTTCTTTCTCAGGCGCAGGGGGCATCAGGCCGGACAAATCCAGCCCGCTCAAATCCAGCTCAGGCTTTTTGGATGCCGCCTTTTGCTTGCCGCCAGACTTTTCCTTCTCCGGCTTGGATATTGATTCATCCATGCTGTCCAGCTGGAAATCAAGCTCGTCGAGACCGCCCACAGACAAATCCAATCCCGGCCCGTCTGCGTCGGCGCTGTCAAGCTGCAAGCCGGGTTCATCATCCTCATCCTCGCCGCCGCCCAGCTCCAAGGAAGACGCAGCGTCTTCCTCAGCTCCGGGCAGGTCAAAGGCGATTTCCTCCTTCACCTCTTCTTCCGCCGCAGCTTCTTCTTCCGCGCTGCCCAGCTCAAATTCTATTTCTTTATCCTCTTCCTCCTCGGCGGCAGGCTCGTCCAGATCAAAGCTGGTGCTGCCGTCCTCATCCGCAGCGAACTCCACGGTGTCTTCTTCACCGTCATCCGCATCCGCAGCGGCAGGCTCCTCGGCTTCGGCGGCATCCTCCTCCTCGTCGGCCTCTTCTTCGCTTTCCTTTTCCTGCGGCTTGACAAACCAGAGGAAATCAGGAGAGTCCGCTTTGAAAACAACCCCTGAAAGTTCGCTGGAAGCTTTGGCGATATTCTTCTTGCAGCCGCCGCAGGTTTCCGTCTGGTCAAAAGAAATGTAGCCGCATTTGGGACAACGCATGATATTCGCCTGCAGATTGAATTAAAGGAAGCTGCCGGACTTCTCACGCCTCATGCGGCCCGCGCCCGGACAGTTTTTTCTCAGTTTGAAAATACTCCCCTCGCATAGCATCATTTCACAGCGGCGGCAGCCTGTCAACAGCATTTTGCTGCTCCGCCGAGTTCAGCGGCTGTTGCCGGTCATCCCTGCCTGCTGTCAGCTCTGCCAGCGGCTGCGGGACAATCGCAGGCATGTTCCTTGCGCTGGCCGCTTCCGGCGCATGATGGAAGCCTTCAAGGTCTTGGTCTTTGCCTATGAGCTGGGCATGGTGCTTCTTGTGTCCGAAAAAGAGCTGGATGGGCGGCGGAACGAAGCTGAGGAGCCGCTTCTCATAATCATCCACGTCATGCTGCCTCGGCATCTGCCGCTCGCCAAGCAGACTCAGAAGAAAAGCAACTCAAATCAGCGCCTCAATCCCCTTGCGCTCCATCAAATCCAGCAATTTCCTCGATGCCCCGGCAGGCTTTTTCTCTCCCTGCTCCCATTTCCTCACCGTGGAGAGGCTGATATTGAAAATACTGGCAAGGGCCGCTTGGCTTAATTTGAATTTCTTCCTGAGCGAAACAATCTGCGCAGGGCTGTACTCTTGGATATCGGGGAGACAAAGCTGTCCAATGTTCCTCATGGTTATTTCATCAACCAGCCCGCTTCGGTTGAGGTCTTCAAGAGTGTTCACGATAGAAGCGGCAACAGATTTCCTCATCATCTCACCTCAATAAAATCTCCGTTTGCGACAGCGGCAGCGATTTATCTGCAAACAGACTCTGCGCAGGGCTGTATTCCTCAACATCGGGCAGACAGCGATGCTCTTATCAGCCAGTCCGCTTCTGTTCAGGCCGCTGGCAGTGTTCATAACGGCTTCAGCAGCATATCTCTTCACAAAATCATCTTACATTGTCATAGTGGCCGCCAATCGCGAAGATATAAATGCGCTCGTCGTCAAAGGTGTATATCAAACGGTCTTTATGGGATATTCTCCGTGACCATAGGCTGGACAGATTGTATTTCAACGCCTCCGGCTTGCCGGTTCCTTGCCCAGGATCATTGCGCTGCATCTCCTGCAAAATCCGGCAGAGATTCTTATGGACGGCTTTATCCTTGCCGCGCAGCTTCTCGTATTCCTCCCAAGTGTCGCCTTCAAAGACTATTGATCTCATCAAGCTGCTCCTGAGTCGGAGAATAGCCTTTTCCTGTGCGGTGCGACACATCCGACTGCTTGATCTGTCCCATCAGAGCCGTATTTTGCAGAACATAGACGGTCTCCTGAAGCTGTTCCCAGTCTTCAGCCCCGATGATCACAAAATCCTGCCCCTGTTTGCGCGTCACCCGCAGCGGCTCGTGGTCGAAGATCGCCTGATCTGCGAAATCTTTCAGAGCGGCTCTGAATTTGTTGACTGTGATCTCACGCATGAAATATCTCCCTGAACTGTTTGTCTGCGCAAAGAACGATGCTGTAGTACAGTACATCATGCGCGTTCTTGCAAGCAAGAGGGAAATCTGTTGAACGGGAAGCTCCAGTCCATCGTCCTGAAAGACAGCCCAAGCCGGATCATCGCGCTTTGATTGAAGAAAAGCAAAAAAAGGTCTGGCAGCATTGCTGTTCCCTGATGCTGCTGGCGGTGCGCCGGGAAGGGAATGCGCCGCCTGTCAGCCTGTTGCGGCGGCGCATCAGGCGAAATGGGCTGGCGGCAAGGGAAAAGCTGCCGGAGCTGCGCTGCAACCCGCAGGCGCGGTCTCCAAATGGGCTGGAAAACGCGCAGCATCCAAGGGGCATGGCACTTTGTCCGCCCTCCGTGGCACTTGATCTGCCGCAGACAAGACTTGATCTGCGGCAGATCAGGCTCAATCCGCAGCTGATTTCAAGTGAATCTGCTCCAGATCAGGCCTGAGCCGCTCCTGATCAGGCTCCATCTGCCACGCATCGCGCTTGAGATGGCGCAGATGCAGCCTGAGATGCTGCGGATCAAGCCTGATGCGCTGCGGATCAGGTCAATTCCGGCGCAGCTTCGGCGTGCGGGGCGGCAGCTTTTTCGAGCTGCGCTGTCCGTTCAGCAAGCGGGGCAGGGGCTGCAAACGCAGGGGCTGGAGAAATGAGGCGATGCCTGGCAGGCAAGGGCTGGCCGGGGGAAATTTCGGCTTGATTTTTTCTGGAAGATTGGTAAGGTGGCAGACACTGCGGACGCTTTGCCGCAGAACGCAGCGAAGGAGCGGCAACGCCTTCCTGACTGGCTTCTGCTCCGGCCTTTTCAACCAGCGATGCCATGCGCAACAACATAGCTGAATGTCATTTTAAAAGACTGCTGCTGGCATTGACCTGCTGTTGGACGCTTCTGCTTGCGGCTTTGTTTCTGTGGAACACGCGGCAGCTGAGGAAAACAACGCTGGAGCTGGCGGAAAGCAACGCCAGAATGTTCTGGCAGAAAGACATGCTCTACCGCGCTTGGAATCTCTCCCACGGCGGGGTCTATGTGCCGGTGACAAAACACACTCCGCCCAATCCGCACCTTGATATGCCGCAGCGCGAGGTGATGATTGCCGGGCGGCAGTACACCTTGATGAATCCTGGCTACATGTTCCGGCAGGTTGCCGAGCTGGGCAAGGAGCTGACCGCCATTCAGGGCAAAATCACCAGCCTTGATCCGAGAGAGCCTGACAACGCGCCGAACGGCTGGGAGACCAAGGCCCTGCGCGCCTTTGAGCGCGGCGAGCCGGAGTATCTTGAGCAGGTGCAGACTGAGGAAGGCCCTGTTCTGCGCTTCATGCGGCCAATTTCGACCGAGCCGAGCTGCCTGCCCTGTCATCGTGAGATCAAGGAGTTCGGCAAAGTCAGGGGCGGCATCAGCATTGTCCTGCCGATGGAGAAATATGTTCTGCAGCACCGGCAGAACACGCAGAAACTGCTCTCCGCCTTTCTGGCAATCTGGCTGGTCGGCAATGTCATGACCTGCCTGCTGGCCAGCGTCATCCAGAAAACGCTGCGCCAGCTGCTGCAAAGCGAAGAGCAGCAGCGGGCCATTCTTGAGACGATGGACAAGGTCGGAGTCGGGCTGCATATTGTCGACAAGGCCTTCCACGTGCATTATGTCAACAGAACAACAGAGCAGTGGTTCGGCTACAAAGCCGGCTCTTTGTGCTACGAGACAGCGCACGGCGAGGATGCGCCGTGCCTGCTGTGCAGTCTTGAGCAGGTTGTTGACCGGAAGGAGACCGTTCACACGGAGCTGCGCTGGCAGGGCAGAGTGTTCGAGGTGGTTGCCGCGCCCATCATCACGCAGGACGGTGTTCCGGCAAAGCTGGAGGTCCGGCTTGAGGTGACGGATCAGAAAAGGATCAAGGAGGAGGAGCGCAAGACGCAGGAGCTGCTCAAGGCCAAAGAAGCGGCGGAGGCGGCGACGGTCGCCAAATCTGTTTTCCTGGCCAATATGAGCCACGAGATACGCACGCCGATGAACGCGATCGTCGGCATGTCCAAGCTGGCGCTTGAAACGAATCTCGACCCGGAGCAGCGCAACCTGATCTCCAAAGTGCAGGCCGCCTCAGAGTCGCTGCTCGGCATCATCAACGACATTCTGGATTTTTCCAAGATCGAGTCGGGCAAGATCGAGCTGGAGCAGACAGATTTCCGGCTGCAGGACGTGCTGGAGCACGTGACTAACCTGATCCAGATCAAGGCTGAGGAGCAGGGCCTGCTCCTGCGCGTCGAAAGCGCGCCTGATGTGCCGGAAATCCTGTGCGGCGATCCCCTGCGCTTGGGACAGGCGCTGATCAACTTGGGCCACAACGCGGTCAAATTCACCCATCAGGGCCGGGTGGAGATCCGTGTGGAGCTGGCCGGACAGCAGGCGGACGGGCTGGCCCTTCTGCGCTTCTCCGTCACCGACACTGGCATCGGCATCAGCCCGGAGCAGCTGGAGCGCATCTTCGATTCCTTCACCCAGGCGGACAGCAGCACGACCAGGCAGTACGGCGGCAGCGGCCTTGGGCTGGTGATCAGCCAGAAAATCGTCAATCTGATGGGCGGAGAGATTGAGGTGGACAGCAGGCCGGGGCATGGCTCCTGCTTCCATTTCACTGTGCCCTTTGAACCGGGCCGGGAGGAGCGGCTGCCCGCGCAGGCGGGGGAGCAGGCGGCTGAGGCGGCGGACAGGATGCTTGCCCGGCTGGCAGGAAAACGGCTGCTGCTGGTGGAGGACAACGCGTTCAACCGGGAGCTGGCGACTATAGTGCTCACACGGAAAAAGCTGACCGTCTTCCATGCCGAAAACGGCCAGGCGGCCTTGGATTTCCTGCGGACTGAAGCGGTTGACGCGGTGCTGATGGACATTCAGATGCCGGTCATGGACGGTTGCACCGCCTGCCGGGAGATTCGGAAGCAGCCGCAGTTCCAGCAGCTCCCGATCATCGCCATGACTGCGAACGTCATGGCAGGCGACATGGAGAAAAGCCGGGCCGCAGGCATGAATGACCATCTCGGCAAGCCGATGGACGAAAAGAAGCTCTTCGCCTGCTTGATCAAATGGCTGGCAGCAGGTGCGCAAGCCTGAAGGCGCGGCCAGGCCGCCTCAGCACAGCCTTCTGAAGGCCGAAGCCTTGAACACCGCTGCCACCTCGCTGCCTGGCCGCAGCTCCATCTCCTCCACCGACTGCGGCACAATCTCAGCGATCAGCGTCTTGCCCTGACAGTCCAGCTCCACGCCGGTCAGCCATTCCGTCTCATACATCTTCCGCACCGTGCAAGCGAGCATGTTCCTTGCGCTGGCCGCTTCCGGGTGCTTTTTAAACAAAAGGATGTCCCGGCTGCCCAAGGCGAACTGCCCGGCAGCCGAGTTCTCCGTCTTCAGCAGCATCAGTTTGATCCCGTCCCAATTGTACTGCATCAGCCTGCCCAGATCCTCCGGCGCATCCAAGCGCAGCAGGTTGACATAGCCGCGCTCGCTGCTGCCAAGACTGCGGCGCAGGGCCAGCTCTTCGGTGCGCAGGGTCTGCTCGGCCAGCCCGTTGCGCAGCACCAGCGCCTCGTCGGTCATCAGGCGCAGTTCCTCCAAGCTGTGGCTGATGAAGAGCATGGGAATGGAGAACTCGGCCAAGACCTGGCGCAGGTAGGGAATGATCTGATACTTGAGCTGGCCGTCCAGGCCGGAGAGCGGCTCATCCAGAAGAATGAGCTGCGGGCAGGCGAGCACTGTCCGGCCCAGCGCGACCCGCTGCTTTTCCCCGCCGGAGAGCCGCTGCACGCTGCGGCCAAGCAGCTCCTCAATCTTGAGCACGCGGACGAGCTGATCAAAGTCAATGCGCCGCTGCTGCTGCGGCAGGCGGCTGAGACCGTAGAGCAGGTTCTTGCGCACGCTCAGATGCGGGAAGAGGCAGGCCTGCTGGAAGACCACGCCCACCCGCCGCTGCTCCGGCCGCAGATTGATCCCTTGCGCCTGATCAAAGAGCGTATGGCCGTTGAGGCGGATGAAGCCGCTGTCCGGGTTCAGCAGCCCGGCGAGCATATGCATCAGGGTGGATTTGCCGCTGCCTGACGGCCCAAAGACCCCGCAGCGCTCCGAACTGAGCGTGAACGCGGCCTGAACGAGGAACTCGGCAAAGCACTTCTCAACATTGACTTCCAGCAGCATGATCAGCTCCGGCTGAGGCGGCGGCTGCGGCACTCAATCAAACTTCACCTTCGGCGTTTGCTGTTCGCCTTCCGGCAGATTGAAATACTGCGCCGCCTCAACTCCGGCCAGCGCGGCGGCAAAACGCCCAACCACAGTGCGGCGATACGTGTTGACTGCCTGCACAGCGTCATTGTACCGCTTCCGCTCCACGGCAATCCGGTTTTCCGTGCCCTCCAAGCTGTCCATCAGCTTCAGGTAGGATTCATTGGCCTTGAGATCAGGATAAGTTTCCTGAAGCATGAGCAGCCGGGACAAGGCAGTTTCCAGCCCGCCTGCGGCGGCAGCCTTTTCCTGCATTGAGCCAGCCTGAAAATAGCTTGTGCGGGCCTTGGCCAGATTCTCGAAAATCTCCTTCTCGTGCTTCGCATAGCCCTTGACCGTCTCGACAAGATTGGGAATCAAGTCAAACCGCCGCTTGAGCTGATTCTCCACCTGCGCCCATTGCCCGCGCACCTCCTCATCCATCGCAACCGCCTTGTTGTATTGCCCGATGCCCCACAAGACCGCGCCTGCCGAAAAAACAGCCAGCACGCCAAAGATAATCAGTGCTGTTTTAATGCCGTTGCTCATGTGTCATTCCTCCATCTGCTTGAAAGTTACCAGTCGCCGGAAGCTCCTCCTCCGCCAGAATCGCCTCCGCCGCCGCTGAAACCGCTGTCGGAGCTGCTGCTTGAACTTGAATCACTGCTGCTCCAAGAGCTGCTTGAATCGCTGCTGCTCCATGAACTGCTTGAATGACTTCTGTTGTTTGAATAGCCACCAGAAGTCATTCCAAGTTTCCCCGCTATTTTTCCTGCTATCATTCCCAGTTTTTCTACTATTGTCAATATAACAACAGCAGCAACAGCCGCAAAAAAGAGAAAGACTCCGAAGTAAAATATAAATTGCCATGCCCACTCTTTTGAATAATTTGATGTTATTCGAGCTGGCGGGGCTTTAGGGCGGTGTAGTTGAAGCGGAATGCTGCTGCCGAGCTGCACATTATAATGCTTGGCAAGAACAGCAAGCACTTCCTTAGTTGCTGCGGCAACGCCCTCGCCGTATTTGCCCTCCTTGAAAAACGGCACCAGCTTTTCCCTGCCGAGACTGCCCAAAAAGCTGTCCGGCAGCACGCTCTCCAAGCCGTAACCAGTTTCAAAGCGGTATTTCCGTTCCTTCAGCGCGACGGTCAGCAGCAGGCCGTTGTCTTTATCTTTCTGCCCCAGCTTCCACTGCTCGAAGGTATGGAGCGAAAAGGCTTCGATGGTTTCTCCATTCAGTGCGGCGACAGTCAGAATGACCATCTGCGCGGTTGTCTTTTCTTCAAGCTCGCGCAGGGAAGCGACAAGCTGCGCCTCCAAGGCAGGCTCTATGATATTGGCAAGATCAATGACCCGCTCAGGCGGGCTGGACGGCACTGGCGGGGTTGAAGCCCGCAGCATGGCTGGAAGCATCACCAGCATAAACAGCGCCGTGCATCTCAAAACAGAACGCAGCACCATGATTTCCTCTTTTTTTTGAATCCTTGGCAAGCATCTCCGGGCAATATGCCCAATACTACAGCGGCAGACCAAGGACAGCAAGAAGAAAGGAACTGGAAAAAAATCGGCGGAGTGGGCTATCTCCGGGCAAGGCGGCGGCTGACAGCCTCGCCGAGCAGCAGCACGGCAAAGGACAGGCCGATGGAGACCAGGCAGAGGCTCAAGGCCTTGCTGTCGCCGCCTGGGGTGCTGGTGTGTTGATAGATGGCGAGAGGGATGGTCTGGGTCACGCCGGGGATGTTGCCTGCCAGGATAACCGTCGCACCGAATTCGCCCATGCTGCGGGCGAACATCAGGGTCATGCCAGCCAAGATGGCCCGGCCTGAAAGCGGGATGGTGATGGTGAAGAGTGTGTCCCACCAGCCTGCGCCCAGCGTCCGCGCCGCCTGCATCAGCTGCCTGTCCAGGCCCTCAAGGCCGATGCGGATGGAGCGCACCAGCAGCGGAAAGCCGACCACCGCCGAGGCGATGACCGCCCCGCGCAGGGTGAAGACGATGCGGATGTCAGCAAGGGCCAAGAGCTGGCCCAGCCAGCCGTTGCGGCCAAAGAGAAGCAGAAGCAGATAGCCGGTCACAACCGGCGGCAGCACCAGCGGCAGGTTGAGCAGCCCTTCCAGCAGGGCCTTGCCGCGCAGCTTGGTCATGGCCAGCACGTAAGCGGCGGCAAAGCCTGCGGGCAGAGAGAGCAGCGTGGCCGCAGCCGCCACGTGCAGCGAGAGCTTGACTGCGGCGAGGTCGTCAGGGGAGAGGGTGAGCATAGTCAGCGAGTCTCAAGTCTCAGGTTCTTCCTTGGTCACAGCAGGCGCACCGCTGCTGTGGCAGTCGGCGCAGTTGAACTGGCCGGGGATGCCGTGCTGATTGATGCAGTCAAACTTGGAATCCGCCTCATAGCTGCCGTCCTTCCACGCATTGAGCAGCTCGATCAGACGATAGGCGGTGCTGGCCGCCACCCGTGCGCAGCGGTCTTGCCGCTCTGGGCTGGCCAGCGGCTTGTTCGCCTCTTTCATCCATCTGCCCACTGAGATATGACAGAGGGGCGAGCTGCTGACCGTGACCGGCAGCTTCGCCGTCACCTTGGGCTTCTTTGGAACATAGACCGGCAGTTCGGTCTGGGAGTACCATTCCATCATTTCCGTGGCAATCTGATGTCCAGCCGCAGACTTGCCGATGATGCGCGGCCCGATGATCAGATTGGCGACCAGATTAGCCCCGGCAGGCGCGCCGCAGATCGTGCCCCAGCCCATCTGCCCGCCCTCGAAATAGGCAAAGCCATCAGCGGGGAAAGAGATGTACGGCTCGCCGACCAGCTCGCGCAGCTGAAGAAAGACACTGCTGATCACCGCCCCGCAAAAGACCCGGTACCACTCCGCATAGCAAAGTTCAGCTGTCTTCTCTGGATCGAGCTTCTTGTACGGCCACGGCCATTTCTCGGTGCTGCCGCCAGCTGCCCGCTTTGGGCTGACCATTCCGCAGCCTTGGCCAAGCATGGCCCCGGCTGCCAGCGTGCCTGCTCCAGCCAGCACCTGCCGCCGGGAAATTTGCTCCTGTGTTCCTGCAAGATTTCTGTTGCCCATGCTGTCTTCTCCGTGTTCAGGGTAGGCGGAACAAAACTTGGTGCGGACATCGCTGCGAACTGCGTGTCTGCATCCACGATCAATAGGGGGAGACACCCATGATACGTCGGCGCAGCCACCCACGCAAGGCGCATGTCTGCATCCATGCAAGACCGCCTTGCCGCAGCCGCCGCGTTGCCCGGCCCGCTTTCGCCTGCCTTGTTCACGGCGACGACACGGCTTTGCTCGACCGCAACCGCCTCTTTTCCTCGCGCTGCCGGTGTTTTCGCGCTCGGAAACGCCGTTTTTCCGGCTCAGAATGCCGCATTCCCCTCTGGCAATGCCTCATTGCCAGCAAGGAATGTCACGTTTCACTCTGGCAATGGCTCATTGCCAGAGGGGAATGACCCGTTGCCAGCTGGCAATGCCTCATTGCCAAGAGGGAATGCCTCATTGCCAGCAAGGAATGCCGCGTTTCCAGCTGGCAATGCGCCATTGCCAGAGTGAAATGACCCGTTGCCAGAGGGGAATGCCTCATTGCCAGCGAGGAATGAGGCATTGCCAGCAGCCGGCGGGGCCGCCGAAAGGGCCGCCGCCTGCGTTCCTCATGGGTTTGCCGCAAAGCCATGCTTCTCCAGCACGGCCTTGGCCTCCGGGCCGCTCAAGTAATCGCAGAAGGCCTTGGCCGCCGCGTTCTTCGCCCCGGCTGCGGTCAGCAGCATGGGATAGGTGATCTTGTCATGCAGGGCCGCGTCCACGGTGAAGAGCACTTTCGCGTTCTTCGTCAGCAGCGCGTCAGTTTTATAAACAAACGCGCCGTCCGCCTCGCCGTGCTCCGCATACATAAGGGCATGGCGGACATCCTCGGTCAGCACGAACTTCTTTTCCTGCTCCAAGGCGGCGTACATGCCGACCTTTTCCAAAGCCTGCTTGGCGTATTTGCCTGCCGGGACATTCTGCGGATTGCCAATGGCGATGCGCTTGAGCGTGTTCAGCTGCTCCATGCTGAGAGCCGCCGTCGTTGCGCTGCCGACAAAGACCAAGCTGTTGCCGGCAAAGGGCTTTTCCGAACCCGGCGCGGCCAGCTGCTTGTCCGCAAGGTAGCTTGTCCATTCCGGGCTGGCGGAGATGAAGACATCCGCAGGCGCACCCTGCTCGATCTGCTTGGCCAATGCGCCGGATGAGCCAAAGTTCGTCAGCACCTTGGTTTCCTTTTGCTTGGCACTGTATGCGGCGATGAGTTCCTTGCAGACATCGGTGAGGCTGGCCGCTGCTGAAAGATGGACGGTCTCCGCGTGGCTCCAGACGGCGCAGCAGCAGTGCAGGAGCAGGACGGCGGCAACAATGCTTCGCTTCATGGCAGGTTCTCCTGTGCAAGGGTTAAGGTGATGTATGAATTGCAGATGCAAAAAGGCGGCCAGTCTGGCAGGGGCAGAGGAAGTTTCAGGCATGACAGCGTGTTGCGCAGGCTGAACCGCCCTTCAAGGAAAGGGCGGCACGACAAAAAAGAAAGGAAGGCTGCGGAATGGCAGGAAGCTGCGCAAAAAGGCGCAGCCAAGCCGCGCCGGTGAAAAAGAAACCGGCCCACAGGCCGGTCTGGCAGGGTCAGAGGGAACTGCGCCGCCGTCGCTTCAGTCGCGGCTGCCGCCGAAGAAGCGGAGCAGCATCAGGAAGAGGTTGATGAAGTCCAAATACAAGGCCAGTGCACCGATGACCGCGCCTTTCTGCACAGCCTCGCCGCCTTGGCTCATGATCCCCTGCTCGCCCAGCTCTTTGATCTTCTGCACATCATAGGCGGTGAGGCCGACGAAGACAAATACGCCGATCAAAGAAATCGCCCAGTAGAGCGCGGGGCTGGCCAAGAAGATGTTGACAATCGAGGCAAGCAGGAGGCCAATCAGCCCCATGAACATAAATGCGCCCAAACCGGAGAGATCGCGCTTGGTCACCAGGCCGTAAACCGACATGGACAGGAACATGGCTGCGGTGATCGCAAAAGTGCCGGCAATGGACGCGCCGCTGTAGGCGAGGAAGATCACGGACAGGGTCAGTCCGTTCAGGAAGGCGTAGAGGAAAAACAGGCCTGTGGCGGTGGCGGCCTTTATTTTTTCAATCCTGGCTGAGAGATACCAGACCAAGCCCAGCTCAATCAGCACCAGCGGCAGAAACAAGGGCCGGATGGCCTGAAACAGCCCGCTGCTGGCGGTCAGCCAGGCGATCAGCCCGGTCAGTCCCAGCCCTGCGGCCATCCAGTTGAAGACCTTGGCCAGAAAGACGGTGGAGGCCTCCTGCCGGGCCTTGACGGCGACCGCAGCAGTGCTTGCGTATTTTGTCTCCATAATGGTACACCCTCCTTGCGTGAGAAATGGGTTGCGAATGATGCGCTTCCGTGTTTTATCTGTAAGCCTGTGAATAATAGTAACCACTCTGCCAGTGCAGAGCAAGGAAATCAGGAGGGCATGACGGTGAAAATCGCGGTGAGCGGCAAGGGCGGGGTCGGCAAGACCACGGTCATGGCCCTGCTGGCCGGAGAGCTGAGACGGCAGGGACAGGCTGTGCTGGTGATTGATGCGGATCCCAGTCCGCACATGGCGCAGGCCTTGGGCATGGCCGGAGCTGAGGATGTCAGGCCCATCGCTGAGATGGGCAGGCTGCTGGCCGAACGGGCCGGCAAGACTGAAGGCTCTCCTTTTTACAACCTCAACCCGGAAGTGAACGACCTGCTGCGGGACTTCATGCTGGAGCAGGACGGCATCCGCCTGATGATCCTCGGCGCGGTGCGGACAGCGGAAGGCGGCTGCGCCTGCCCGGAGAACCATGTCCTGCGCAAGATGCTGAAGAAGATGCTGCTCACCGCCAAGGAGGTTGTGCTGGTGGACATGGAGGCCGGCATCGAGCATCTGGGGCGCGGCACGGTGGCCGGTGCCGATTGTCTGCTGATTGTGGTCATTCCCTCGAAATCCGGGGTGCGCACTGCCCTGAAGATCAGGCAGATGGCCAAGGACGTGGGTATTCCCCGCATCTTCTTTGTCGGCAATCTGGTGCAGTCCGAGGCTGACCGGGACTTCCTGTGCGCCGAGCTGGGCGAGGAGCCTGCGGCCTGCTTCCCGGATTCCGTCCTCCTGCGCCAGACAGAGCGGGACGGACGGCCTGTTCTTGCTGTCCGCGAGGGCCTGAATGATGCGCCGAAGATGCTTCTGGAAAAGATGCTGACCGCAGCCTGAGCTGCGCCCGCGCCGCGTTCTGTTTCTTCTTGACAGCTGCTGTGGAAGCCTCAGCGCAGCGTTATAATAGGTTCCAGCAGCACCCTGCCGCCGCGCTGCCACAAGCAGCGGGGGAGAAGAAACGCAGGTAACTCTACTTTTAACGCATTGAGGAAAAGAAGCATGAAGGTCGCAATGATTGGTTTTGCTGTCGCAGCTCTGCTGGTTTCCGGCACCGCTTTCGCCAGCGAGGAGCTGGCAAAGAAGAGCAACTGCACCCTTTGCCATCAGCTTGACAAGAAAGGCATGGGGCCAGCCTTGAAGGAGATCGCCGCAAAGTACAAGAGCGATGCTGAAGGCGCAAAGAAGATTGAAGGCGTGATTAAAAACGGCAGCAAAGCCGCCTGGGGCGAGAACTCTGTCATGGCTGCTCAAGCCCAAGTGAGCGAGGCGGACGCGCAGGCTCTGGCCAAGTGGATACTGTCCTTGGCTGCCGAGGCCGCTCCTGCTGAGAAAGCCGCTGCTCCTGCCGAAGAGAAGAAGCCTGCTGCGGCAGAGCATAAGGCAAAAGAGCATAAAGAGGACAAGCCTGCCAAGAAGTAAGCTGTTCCCTGCCACAGTTCCGCAGAGGCACGTCATGCTGCGCCTCTGCGGAACGCACCGCCTTTCTCTCAGCTTCCTGCCCCGGCGCGGTCTGCCGCTCGAACTATGCTTCGGGCCGGTCTTGAACCACAGTCCATGCCGCAGCTCAGAAACCCACCAGCTCCACGTCGAAAACCAGCCAAGCATTGGGCGGGATGATGCCGCCGCCCGCTCCCCGCTCGCCGTAGGCCAAGTTCGGCGGGATGATCAGGGTGCGCTGCTCTCCTTTCTTCATGCTGATCAGGCCCATGTCCCAGCCAGGAATGACCTGGCCTGATCCTACCTCAAACTGGATCGGCTCGCCCCGGTCATAGGAGCTGTCGAATTTGCGGTCGTTCTCCAGCAGGCGGCCTGTGTAGTGCACGCTGATCCGTGCGCCCGGCGCAGGCGTTGCTCCTTGCCCCGCCTTGGTCACCACCCAGCGCAGCCCTTCCTTGTTGGACTGCACAGAGGGCCAGCGCTTGCTGATCAGCTGCATGATCTTCTTCTGGCCTTCTGCTGCCGCAGTCTGATGTTTCGCCTCCAGCGCGGCCTTGGCTTGGTCGAAGGCGGCCTGATCAGCCTGAAACTGCCGCGCCTTCTCTCCCTGCCGGATGATCTCCACGCCGTTGATCACATCGCCCTGCTTGATGGCATCCACCACGTTCTGACCTTCAGCCACCTGACCAAAAATGGTGTGCTTGCCGTTCAGATGCGGGGTGGCGACATGGGTGATGAAGAACTGGGAGCCGTTGGTGGCTGGCCCGGCGTTGGCCATGGCCAAGATGCCGGGGCCGGTGAACTTGAGGCCAGGGAGAATCTCGTCGGCAAAAGTGTAGCCCGGCCCGCCGGTGCCTGTGCCGAGCGGGCAGCCGCCCTGAATCATGAAGTCCTTGATCACCCGGTGGAACTTCAGGCCGTCATAGAAGCGTGTGCCGACCGCCTTGCCGGCCCCGCCAAAAGCCAAGGTTCCTTCGGCCAAGCCGACGAAGTTGATCACCGTCAGCGGTGTCTTGTCGTAAAACAGCTCCAGCAGGATGTCGCCCTTGCCGGTTTTGATCTTCGCGTACAGTCCGTCTTTCATTGTTGTTCCTTTGCTCTCTGGTGTGGTTGCAGATGCTGCCGCAGGCTGCGTCTGGGCGGATACGGTTTGTCCTGAGCAGACAAGCAGCACTGCCAGCGCGAGCGCAGGCAGCAAACGCATGAGGGGCGCAGTCACAGTCATGGAAATCCTCCGGCAACAAATGTTGAGTTGAGATGAAAACAAGCTTCCCTCCGCAAACAGCGGCGGGCTGAAGGCAGCAACTAACAGATTGCAGAGGCCGCTGTCAAGGAAAACCTGATTTTTCCCGCTCCCAGCCGCTTCCCTCTTGACGTTTTGGGTCAATCCATGTTTAAATGAACTTCTTCATCCGAACGGATGAAACCGACAGCCGGGGCTTGAGCGCCGGAATCTTCTCACATGCTTCCCGTCCTCTATCGCGCACTCGGCACGGCTGCTCACGCCCTGCTTCCAGCTCTTCTGCCTGCGGCCAACCTCATTGCCCCTGCTTGGGAAGCAGGACAGCGTCTGGGCAGCTATCAAGGCGTTGCCGCCCGGCCCAACGGCCCGCTGCTTTGGGTTCACGCCGCCTCGGTGGGCGAAGTGCAGGCCGCCCGCGTTCTGATTGCCGCGCTGACGGAACAACTCCCCGACAGCTGTTTTTTGTTGACCACCATGACCCGGCAGGGCCGGGATGCCGCCCGCCTGCGCCTGCCGCCGGATGTGCGCTGCGGCCTGGCTCCCTTGGACACGCCCCAGGCGGTGCGCCGTGCTCTGCGCGAGGTGCGGCCTGATGCTTACGTCTGTTTGGAAACTGAGCTGTGGCCGAC